>NZ_JBEXKG010000145.1:0-19675 GCF_040609555.1 Streptomyces sp. NPDC004658 | reverse complement strand
GCGGGCGTGGCCCCCGGGCGGCGCCGGTGCCGTCCGGTGCGGCACGTCCGCCCCCTGGCCCCGCACGGGCGTTCCCGCGAGCGGTCCGCGCCCCGCAACCTCCTCGACCATGAGCGCGATTCCGCCACTGCTGGGCCATCTCGTCCTGGCCACGTCCGACACCGTGGACACCCGAAGGGACCGGTCTCCTGCGGCCGAACACCCGGGAGCCCCATATTTGAACACGTTCAATTGCGTGCCTAGTATCGGCCCCCTCGCTGACGCACGAAGGAGGGGGCATGCGCGACGAGGAGACGGAGAGGCCCGCCGTGAGAGACCTCCGGCACGGACTCGGGCAACTGGTGCGGTTCGGGGTGATCCAGGCCCGCGCCTGCGCCTTCGCCGTGGCGCTGCTGGCCGGGATCGGCGCCTCCCGGCTGCTGCCCCCGCTGCCGGTGGCGCGCTACGACCTCGTCCTCGTCTACGGCGTGCTGCTCACCCTCGTCGCCCGCCGGGTGGGCTGGGAGACCCGGCGGGACACCGCCGTCATCGCCGTCTGCCATGTGCTGGGCCTGCTGTTCGAACTGGTCAAGGTGCGCCTGGGGTCCTGGAGTTACCCCGAGGACGCGCTCACCAAGGTCGCCGGGGTCCCGCTGTACGGCGGCTTCATGTACGCGGCGGTCGCCAGTTACGTGTGCCGGTCCCGGCGGCTGATGCGGCTGCGCTACACCCGCTACCGCGCCACCGCCACGACCCTGGTGGCCGCCGCCGTCTACCTCAACTTCCTCACCCACCACTGGATACCGGACCTGCGCTGGCCGCTCGCGGTGGCGATGGCCGCCGTGACCGCCGGAACGCGGGTGGGCTTCCGCGTGGGCGCCCACCGCTACCGCATGCCGCTCGCCGTCTCCTTCGTGCTGATCGGCTTCTTCCTGTGGGTCGCCGAGAACGCCGCGACCTACGCGGGCGCCTGGAGCTACCCCCAGCAGCTCGACGGCTGGCAACCGGTGCCGCTGACCAAGTTCGGCGCCTGGTCCCTGCTGATCAGCGTGACGTTCGTGCTCGTCGAACACCTCGGCACGGCCCGCCGGGACCGCCGCACTGCCCGCCGGGGCCACCGCGCGGGCCGCCCGGAGCCGAGCCCGCGCCCGCACCCGGCGCCGGTGTCCGATTCCTTCAAGACCGGCTGACCGGCCGCTGCCTACGGTGGCCGCATGACCGTACGATTCGCCGTGATCGGCCTGGTCGCCTCCGACCTGGCCGCCTCCCTCGCCTTCTACCGCCGCCTCGGACTGGTCTTCCCCGACGGCGCCGAGGACCAGCCCCACGTCGAGGCGGAACTGCCCGGCGGCCTGGTGCTCGCCCTGGACACCGAGGAGACCGTCCGCTCCTTCCACCCCGGCTGGCGGTCGCCCGCCGGCCAGGGGCGGGTCGCGCTCGCCTTCCGCTGCGGCTCCCCCGCCGAGGTCGACGCCCGCTACGACGACCTGGTGGCCGCCGGTCACCACGGGGAGCTCAAGCCGTGGGACGCCTTCTGGGGACAGCGGTACGCCACCGTGCACGACCCCGACGGCAACGCGGTCGATCTGTTCGCCCCGCTACCCGCGCCCGGCGAGTAGTTCCCCGAGCGGCATCCCCGCCAGCTCCCGCACCTCCCGCGCCAGATGCGGCTGGTCCGCGTACCCCGCGCGGACCGCCGTCTCCGCGTACGGCGTCCCGGAGCGGGCCAGGGCCAGCGCCCGCTGGAGGCGCAGGATACGGGCCAGGGTCTTCGGTCCGTATCCGAACGCGGTCAGGCAGCGGCGATGCAGCCGGCGTGCACCGAGACCCAGTTCGGCGGCCGTCGCGGCCACCGTGCGGCCCTCCTCCAGGCACTCCACCACGCGGCGCAGCAGCGGGTCCGGGGCCTCCGTCTCCGCCGCGCGGTCCAGGGCGATGTCCTCCAACGCGCTCGCCGGGTCGACGGCCGCCCCGACCCGGTCGCACAGCCGCCGGACCCTCGCCCCGGGCCAGAGGTCCGCCAACTCCACGCGGAGATCACGCAGTTCGTGCGCCGGAACGCCGAGCAGCGCGGGCGCGGTGCCGGGGAAGAAGCGGATGCCCGCCCAGGAACGCGCCGGGCCCTGGGGAAGGTAGGGGCGCGTGTCGGGGCCGGCTACCAGCAGCCGCCCCTCGTTCCACAGCAGATCCATGCACCCGTCGGGCAGCACGGGCAGGGCCCCGGCACCGGCCGGCGAGTTCCGCCACACGACCGCGCCGGCCAACCGGGACACCCGCTCCACGTACACGACAGCCAGCGTACGCCGCGGGTCCTCTCGGACGGCGGGGGTGGGCCGGGGGCAAGGGCAGCCCGGCCGGGCCCCCTCCGACAGCCCGGGCGGGGGCGCCGCCGGGCATCGGACCGGGAAGGCCGGGCGCACGGGCGGCGTCCCCGCCGAGCCGGGCAGGCGAACCGCCCGGAGAGAGCCGTCCCCGAGCGGCGGACCGAGGAGGCGGGTCCGGACGGCCCGCCGCCCGGCCGGCCTGCCTCGGTGGGCCGTCGGTACCGGTGGGCCGTCGGTGCCGGGGTGCCGTCGGTGCCGGGGTGCCGTCGGTGCCGGGGTGCCGTCGGTGCCGGGGTGCCGTCGGGTCCGTTGCCGTCGGATCCGGGGTGCCGAACAGCGGGTCTGCACAGTGGCGGGTGAGCCGACGCCGACACCGGCCCCAGCCCGAGCGCGCTGCCCGGCCAGGCCCCCGCACGGGCCGCGTCGGCCGGACGGTCACTGCACCGGATGCGCCCTGTTCCCGTCCCCGCCCTCGCCGCCGGCACCCCCGGCGCGCCCGTCGCCCTTGTGCGCGTGATGCGGGTTCTTCGCGTGGGTGCGGAGACGGGCCGTCACGTCCTCCGGGGGCAGGAAGCGGGACCAGCGTTCGGGGAACTCGGAGGGCATGTCCGGGTCGTCGGGGTCGACCTCGCGGGCCGCCGCGGCGCGGGCGACGTACTCGGCGACCTGCGCCTGCCGCATCCGCTCGTTGGCCTCGCGCGCGGCGGCCGTGGCCGCGGCCGGCCAGACCCGGTCGATGGCCGCGTTCACGGCGGCGCCGACGAGCACGGCGAACGCGGACACACCGATCCACAGCAGCACGGCGACGGCGGCGGCGAGGGAGCCGTAGATGGTGGCGCCCTCGATGGTGCTGGTGAGGTAGATGCGCAGCAGGAAGCTGCCGAGGACCCACATGGCGAGGGCGACCAGCGCGCCGGGCACGTCCTCGATCCACGGGGAGCGGACCGGCACCGAGACGTGGTAGAGGGTCGTCAGGAAGACGATGGACAGGACGATCACGACCGGCCAGTACAGGACCTGGACGACCGTCTCCGACCAGGGCAGGATCCGCACCACCGCGTCCGGCCCCGCCACCATCAGCGGCAGCGCCACCGAGCCGATCAGCAGCGCCACGATGAACAGCAGGAACGCCATGATCCGGGTCTTGACGATGCCCCGGACGCCGTCGAGGCCGTACATGACGGTGATGGTGTCGATGAAGACGTTCACCGCGCGGGAGCCGGACCACAGGGCGAACAGGAAGCCGATGGAGATGACGTCGGGCCGGCCGCCCTTCATCACATCGTGCAGGATCGGCTCGGCGATCTCCTTGACGCCCTTGTCGGACAGGACCGTCCGGGACGCCTCCAGGAGGTTGGTCTCCAGGCTGTGGATGGTGTCGGCGCCGGTCCAGTCGTCGACGTAGCCGAGCAGTCCGATCAGGCTCAGCAGCAGCGGCGGCACGGACAGCAGCGTGAAGAACGCCGCCTCGGCCGCCAGGCCCAGGATGCGGTACTCCATGCAGGAGTTGACGGTGTCCTTGAGCAACAGCCAGGCGGTCCTGCGCTTGGAGACGTTCCGGTAGAGGGCTCTGGCCCGGTGGAGCCGGCCGGCCGGCCGCTCGGGGGTTTCACTTGCTGGCTGCACGTCCTAACGGTATCCGCCGTACCGGGCCGCCCTCACCTTCCGGGGGCGATCGCCGAGGGGACCCCTCGATTTCCGGGCCTGTGCCACTCTGGAGGCCATCACCGCCGCCGTCCCGGGTAGGTTCGCAATCATGGCAGGCACCTCCACCCACACCGTGACGAACCAGCCGCCGCCGCTGGCCGGCTACGACGTCTTCACCGCCGACCGGGCCCTGACCGAGGCCGTCGACCGGTACACCGGCGCCGATGTCCTGGAGGAGGTGCGCGCCGAGCTGTCCGCGCTCGGCCGGGCCGCCGGTTCGGTGCAGCTCCAGGAGTGGGCCGCCCAGGCGAACGAGCATCCGCCGCGCCTGCGCAGCCACGACCGGTACGGCCACCGGATCGACGAGGTCGACTTCCACCCGGCCTGGCACCGGCTGCTCGGCAAGGCCGTCTCGGCCGGGCTGACCGGCGCCTGGACACGGCCCTCGGGGCATGTGCGCCGGGCGGCGGGTTTCCTGGTCTGGACGCAGGTCGAGGCGGGCACCTGCTGCCCGGTGTCGATGACGCACGCGGCCGTGCCCGCCCTGCGCGCCGACGCGGAGCTGGCCGCCGAGTGGGAGCCCCGGCTGGCGTCCACGGTGTACGACCGGGAGCTGCGGCCCGCCGGGCAGAAGCCCGGCGCCCTGTTCGGCATGGGCATGACCGAGAAGCAGGGCGGCAGCGACGTCCGCGCGAACACCACCGCGGCGCGGCCCCTCGCGGAGGACGGCACGTACACGCTGACCGGGCACAAGTGGTTCTGCTCGGCGCCGATGTCGGACGCCTTCCTGGTCCTCGCGCAGGCCCCCGGCGGACTCACCTGCTTCCTGGTCCCGCGGCTGCTGCCCGACGGCGGCCGGAACGTCTTCCTGATCCAGCGCCTGAAGGACAAGCTGGGCAACCGCGCGAACGCCTCCGCGGAGGTCGAGTTCGACGGCACCTGGGCGCGCCGGGTCGGCGAGGAGGGGCGCGGGGTGCGCACGATCATCGGGATGGTCGCCGCGACCCGGCTGGACTGCGCGCTCGGCTCGGCGGGTCTGATGCGGCAGGCGGTGGCCCAGGCCGTGCACCACTGCGCGCACCGGGAGGCGTTCGGCGGGAAGCTGATCGACAAGCCGTTGATGCGCAACGTCCTCGCCGACCTGGCCCTGGAGTCGGAGGCGGCGACCGCGCTCGCGCTGCGGCTGGCCGCGGCCTGTGACGACGACAGCGAGCAGGAGCGCGCCTTCCTGCGGCTCGCGGTGCCGGCCGCCAAGTACTGGATCACCAAGCGCTGCGCCCCGGTGGCCGTGGAGGCCGCCGAGTGCCTGGGCGGCAACGGGTACGTGGAGGAGTCCGGTCTGCCCCGGCTGGTGCGGGAGTCGCCGCTGAACTCCATCTGGGAGGGCGCCGGGAACGTGCAGGCGCTGGACGTGCTGCGGGCGCTGCAACGGGAGCCGGGCGCGCTGGACGCCTGCCTCACCGAGATCGGCCGGGCGCACGGCGCCGATCACCGGCTGGACCGCGCGGTGAAGGACCTGTTCGCGGAACTCGCCGACCTGGACGGCGTCGAGGGCCGCGCCCGGCGCCTGGTGGAACGGCTCGCGCTGGCGCTCCAGGGCTCTCTTCTGGTGCGGCACGCCCCACCGGAGGTGGCCGACGCCTTCTGCGCCTCCCGCCTGGGCGGCGACCACGGCGCGTCCTTCGGCACGCTGCCGGCGGGCCTGGACCTGGAGTCGGTCGTGGACCGGGCGCGGCCGGCCTGACCCGTCCCGCCCGGGCGAGGCCTCGGAGGGAGGGGGTGGTGCTGCGCCGACACGGCACCACCCCCCACCACCTTGGTCAAGTCTCAGCCACTCCCTGACGGTTCACCAGGGTTGCAGGGGGTTGCAACGGAGAGGGGCACATGCGCGGAGTCTGTGCCTCCGCCATGTCCGGAACGGCAGTATGAGAGGCACAGTCGGACCGGAAACCGCCGCCCGGACGGCTTGACGAGTGTGTTCGACGCCCCTTTCCGGGAGGACCGCAGTGGTGAACCCGCCGATGAACGTGGCGCGTCTGGCCGCCGTGGACGCGGCGCAGGCGGCACGGGTGCTGAGCGAGGTGCGCGAAGCCACGCTCGCCGGGCAACGTACCCGGCTCGCGCCCCGACCGGTGATCGAGCAGTCGTGGGGACGGATGCTGCGCAGCGGCGTGGACCCCGAACGCGACTTCAGGTCCGGGCTGTTGCCCTCGGACGAGGTGCGGCGCCGGCGGGAGGAGTCGCCGCTGCGGCACGTCCTGCCGGTGCTGCGGGAGGGGCTGCTTTCGGTCGCGGACGTCGCCCGGCACATCATGGTCGTCGCGGACGCCGACGGGCGCGTGCTGTGGCGGGAGGGGGCGCCGTCGGTGCTGCGGAAGGCCGACGGGCTCGGCTTCGAACTCGGCGCGGACTGGCGGGAGGACGTCGTCGGCACCAACGGCGTGGGCACCCCGGCGGTGGTGCGGCGGCCGGTCCAGGTGTTCGCCGGCGAGCACTTCGTACGGTCGCACACCTCCTGGACCTGTACGGGGGCGCCGATCACCGATCCGCGGGACGGGCGGCTGATCGGTGTGGTGGACGTCAGCGGCCCGCTGGAGACCATGCATCCGGCGACCCTGGCCTGGGTGGACGCGGTGGCCAAGCTGGCCGAGGCCCGTCTGCGGGAGCTTCACCTGGCCTCGCTGGAGCGGCTGCGGGTGGTGGCGGCGCCGGTGCTGGCCCGGCTGGCCGGGCGGGCGCTGGTGGTGGACCGCGACGGCTGGGCGGCGGCCGTGACCGGGATGCCGTACGTGCGGCGGGTGACGCTGCCCAGGACGCTGGCGCCGGGCCGTCGGTGGCTGCCCATGCTCGGCTCGTGCGCGGTGGAGCCGCTGGCCGGCGGCTGGCTGCTGCGGGCGGAGGAGGAGCCGCGGGCCGGTGCCCGCCGGATCGTGCTGGACCTGGCCCGGCCGGACCGCTGCATGGTGACGGTCACGGCCTCGGCGGGTTCCTGGTCGCGGGAACTGAGTCCGCGCCATGCCGAGTTGCTGTTCCTGCTCACCCAGCACCGCGCCGGGCGCGGGGCGGCGGGGCTGGCCGAGGATCTGTTCGGCGATCCCTCCAGGACCGTCACCGTACGGGCGGAGATGTCCAGGATCCGGAGGTATCTGGGGGAACTTCTCCAGCATCGGCCGTATCGCTTCCAGGACGAAGTGGAAGTGGAAGTGATCCGTCCAGAAGATCCGTCCCACCTGCTGCCCCATTCGACGGCGCCGGCGGTGACACGAATGCGGAATGTGACGCACCACGGCCGGGCCGAGTAGGCCGGACACAGCCGGGCGGTCCGGCCGGCCCAGCCCCGCCCGCGCGTCTTCCGCCCATCTGCGCGGTCCTGGCCCTGCGCGGCCCGTTCCTGCCGTAGCATCCCCTACGGGTCACCCCACCTGCTCCTCACGTCAACCTACGGATCGTCAGGCGCAGTTGGCCCGCCCTCTGGAGGAGAGATGAAGCATCGCGGCAGACACCGCCGACGCAGACGGGGCGCGGCGCTGCGTGCGGTCCTGACCGGCACCGCCCTCGCGCTCACCGCCGCGGCCACCCTGATCAGCGCCTCCCAGGCCGACGTCACCGAGAACCCGGGTGCGCTGAAGCCGCTGACCTCCCCGGCGGACACCAGCCGGCTCCGCCTCCAGGAGCACCTGGTCCCCGCGCGCACGCTGGACCGGCTCGCCGCCGCGATGGGCCGTCCGGTCGGCGTGGACACCGTGCTCCGGAGCACCGATCGCGATCTGCGCGAGGGCGACGACTGCTCCACCGGCGACCGCGCCTCCCTGCCCGTCGCCCCGCCCGCCACCCGCGCCTACTGCTGGGACCCGGCCGACTCCGCCACCGGTGACTGGCGGCCCGCCTCGGTGACCACCTCCGGGGACGCCGACGACGACGGCGTCTGGGGCACCCACCGGGTCGTCCTCGCCGGCTGGACGCACAGCACCACCACCGGCCGGCCCGCCGAGCGGGGGCTCGCCCGGGTCGCGTTCGTCGACGCGGACGACTCCGCCCACCTCTCCTACCGCTGGGTGCTGCTGGTGGTGCCGGTCGACGGCGGCCGGGACTACCGGGGCCTGGCCTCCGGCGTCTCCGGCATGGTCTGGTACCGGAACAAGCTGCTGGTCACCACCGCGGCCGGCGGCGCCGACGCGCTCTACGTCTACGACCTGGACCGCATCCAGCGCACCACGGTCGACGGACCCGCGATCGGCCGCGTGGCCGGCGGCTGGTCCGCCGACGGCTACGGCTATGTGCTGCCCGCGGTCGCGTCGTACCGCTTCACCTCAGGCCGCTGCGCCCCCTCCGGGCCGCCGTGTCCCGGCGCGCTCGCCCTCGACCGGGGTACGACGCCCGACAGCCTGGTCGCCGCGGAGTGGACCGCACCCGGCGGCGACCGGCGCGCCCGGCTGTGGCGGTACGCGTTCAACGACGATCCGGCGCGTCCCGGGCCGCTCGCCACGGACGCCTGGGGGCGGGCCGACGCGGTGGAGGCGTACCGGACCCGCGCGGACGGGATCCGGGGCCTGCTGTCGTACCGCGAGCCCGGGACGGACCGGTCGTCCTGGTATGTGGGACGGCTGCCCGAGTCGGGGGACGGACACGGCGGACTGTGGCGGCAGGACACCCGGGGCGCCCGGCCGGCCCGCTGCGGCGCCGACGCCTCGGACCGCTGCTGGGCGCGGGACGCGGGCTCCCTCTCCTACTGGCAGGAGACGGGCGAGGTGTGGTCGCTGTCGGACCGCATGCTGTTCGCGGTGCCCCTGGCCGAGCTGGACCGCGCCCTGGACTGACGGCCGGACCCGATCGACAGACGGGGCCGCGGGATGGTTCCCTGGCCCGCATGAGCAGCGTCCCTGTCACCACCTGGTCCCTGGAGCAGACCTCCCCGGCCGACCTCCTGCCCGCCGCCGCGCCCGACGGCGACGTCCGGATCGTCCGCGCCGAGGTGCCCTCCCCCGAGTTCAGCCGGTTCCTCTACGCGTCGGTCGGCGGCGACATCCGCTGGACCGACCGGCTGGGCTGGACCTACGCGCGGTGGCGGGAGTACCTGGAGCGGCCCGGTGTGGAGACCTGGGTGGCCTACGACCGCGGCACCCCGGCCGGCTATGTCGAACTGGAGCCGCAGGACGAGGGCGCGGTCGAGATCGTGTACTTCGGGCTGGTCCCCGCCTTCCGTGGCCGGCGCATCGGCGGCCACCTGCTGGCGTACGGCACGGCTCGCGCGTGGGACCTGGCCGAGCGCTGGCCCGGACGGACGCCGACCAAGCGGGTGTGGCTGCACACGTGCAGCAAGGACGGCGCGTTCGCGATGGACAACTACCAGCGGCGCGGCTTCAAGCTGTTCGACACCAGGGTGGAGCTGGAGCCGGACGTGGCCACGCCGGGGCCCTGGCCTGGCGCATACCCCGCCTGACCTGCCGGGACAAGCCCTCCGGCGACGCATGTGAGCGACGACACCCTTGTTCCACATTCCGGGACAAGGGTGTCCGCATGATGGATGAAGCTGGACTGTGTCCAGATCGCCGTGACACGCTTCCGTCATGTCCGGAACTGGAATTGCCTTGGTGAGTCGGCGGCACGTCGACCTCGGCCGCATGTCCAGCGCCATCTGTCCGGCGAGCTGACGCCTCCCAGCACCGCCGTTCCCCCTCGTTACCTGATCACGCGTGCGCAACGAAGCGCACCCATGCCGCATGCGCACGCACGCGCAGGTCAGCCGCATTCCCGCCTGTCCCGAAGGACGTACACCCATGGCCGCCACCCCACAGAACCCCGCCGCCTCCGCGCCCCGCCGCAAGGTGAGCCGTCACCGCGGTGAGGGCCAGTGGGCCGCCGGCCACTTCACCCCGCTCAACGGCAACGAGCAGTTCAAGAAGGACGACGACGGTCTCAATGTGCGGACACGCATTGAGACGATCTACTCCAAGCGCGGCTTCGACTCGATCGACCCGAACGACCTGCGCGGCCGGATGCGCTGGTGGGGGCTGTACACCCAGCGCAAGCCCGGGATCGACGGCGGCAAGACCGCGATCCTGGAGCCGGAGGAGCTGGACGACGAGTACTTCATGCTGCGCGTCCGCATCGACGGCGGGGCGCTGACCACGCAACAGCTGCGCGTGATCGGTGAGATCTCCCAGGAGTTCGCGCGCGGCACGGCGGACATCACCGACCGGCAGAACGTCCAGTACCACTGGATCCGGATCGAGGACGTGCCCGAGATCTGGGAGCGGCTGGAGGGCGTCGGCCTGTCCACCGTGACCGCCTGCGGTGACACCCCGCGTGTGATGATCGGCTCCCCGGTGGCGGGCATCGCCGAGGACGAGATCATCGACGCCACGCCGGCGCTGGAGGAGATGAAGCGCCGGGTTCTGAACAACAAGGCGTACTCGAACCTGCCGCGCAAGTTCAAGACGGCCATCTCGGGTTCGCCGCTGCTGGACGTCGTGCACGAGATCAACGACGTCGCGTTCGTCGGCGTCCGCCACCCCGAGCACGGACCCGGCTTCGACGTCTGGGTCGGCGGCGGTCTGTCCACCAACCCCAAGCTCGGGGTGCGCCTCGGCGCCTGGGTGCCGATCGACGAGGTCCCGGACGTCTACGAGGGCGTCATCTCGATCTTCCGCGACTACGGCTACCGCCGGCTGCGCAACCGGGCCCGGCTGAAGTTCCTCGTCGCCGACTGGGGTGCGGAGAAGTTCCGGCAGGTGCTGGAGGACGAGTACCTGAAGCGCGAGCTGACGGACGGGCCCGCCCCCGAGCAGCCGGTGCAGCAGTGGCGCGACCACATCGGTGTGCACCGGCAGAAGGACGGCCGGTTCTACGTCGGCTTCGCGCCGCGCGTCGGCCGGGTCGACGGCGCCACCCTGACGAAGGTCGCCGACCTCGCGGAGGCGCACGGTTCGGGCCGGGTCCGCACCACCGTCGAGCAGAAGATGATCATCCTCGACGTCGAGCAGGACCGGGTCGACTCACTGGTGGAGGGCCTGGAGGCGCTGGACCTCACCGCCCGGCCGTCCTCCTTCCGGCGCGGCACCATGGCCTGCACCGGCATCGAGTTCTGCAAGCTCGCCATCGTCGAGACCAAGCAGCGCGGCTCGACGCTGATCGACGAACTGGAGCGCCGCCTGCCGGACTTCGACGAGCCGATCACCATCAACCTCAACGGCTGCCCGAACGCCTGCGCCCGTATCCAGGTGGCGGACATCGGTCTCAAGGGCCAGCTCGTCCTGAACGACCAGGGCGAGCAGGTCGAGGGCTACCAGGTGCACCTGGGCGGCGCCCTCGGGCTGGAGCCCGGCTTCGGCCGCAAGGTGCGCGGCCTGAAGGTCACCGCGGAGGAGCTGCCCGACTACGTCGAGCGGGTGCTCAGGCGGTTCCAGGCCGAGCGCGAGGACGGCGAGCGGTTCGCGACCTGGGCGGCGCGGGCGAGCGAGGAGGCGCTGTCGTGAGCGAGCGGGCCGCACCCTTCTACTGCCCCTACTGCGGCGACGAGGACCTGCGTCCGAGCGACGAGGGTCACGGCGCCTGGGAATGCGCGGCGTGCAACCGCGCATTCCGGCTGAAGTTCCTGGGGCTGCTGGCCCGGGGCCTTCAGCGAGCCGACAACGGAGGGGATGACCTGATATGACGACGGCTCAGGAAGACCGCACCACCGAGGAGTTGAAGGCGCTCGCCGAGCAGGCGGGCCGTGACCTGGAGGACGCCTCCGCGCTGGAGATCCTCCAGTGGGCGGTGGACACCTTCGGCACGAAGTTCTGCGTCACCTCCTCCATGGAGGACGCCGTGGTCGCCCATCTCGCCTCGCGGGTGCTCAAGGGCGTGGACGTCGTGTTCCTCGACACCGGCTACCACTTCCCGGAGACCATCGGCACCCGGGACGCCGTCGAGGCCGTGATGGACGTCAACGTCATCACCCTCACGCCGAAGCAGACGGTCGCCGAGCAGGACGCCGAGTACGGCCCGAGGCTGCACGACCGCGACCCCGACCTGTGCTGCGCGCTGCGCAAGGTACGGCCGCTGGAAGAGGGCCTGAAGAACTACCAGGCGTGGGCGACGGGCCTGCGCCGCGACGAGTCCCCGACCCGGGCGAACACCCCGGTCGTCGGCTGGGACGACAAGCGGCAGAAGGTCAAGATCTCGCCGATCGCCCGTTGGACGCAGGACGACGTGGACGCGTACATCACCGAACACGGCGTCCTGACCAACCCGTTGCTGATGGACGGCTACGCCTCCGTCGGCTGCGCCCCGTGCACCCGCAGGGTCCTGGAGGGCGAGGACGCGCGGGCCGGCCGCTGGGCGGGCCGCGCCAAGACCGAGTGCGGGCTGCACGGATGACGAACGAGCAGATTCACGAGAACCACGTGACGACCGGAGCCACCGTCTGGCTCACGGGTCTGCCGAGCGCCGGCAAGACCACCATCGCGTACGAGCTGGCGGGCCGGCTGCGCGCCGACGGCCACCGTGTCGAGGTGCTCGACGGCGACGAGATCCGCGAGTTCATCTCGGCGGGCCTCGGCTTCTCCCGGGAGGACCGGCACACCAACGTGCAGCGCATCGGCTTCGTCGCCGAGCTGCTGGCCCGCAACGGCGTCAAGGCGCTGGTGCCGGTGATCGCGCCGTACGCGGACAGCCGGGACGCGGTGCGCAAGCGGCACGAGGAGAACGGGACGCCGTACCTGGAGATCCATGTGGCGACCCCGGTCGAGGTGTGCAGCGTGCGCGACGTGAAGGGGCTGTACGCCAAGCAGGCCGCGGGCGAGCTGACCGGGCTCACGGGGGTCGACGACCCGTACGAGGAGCCGGAGACGCCCGACCTGCGGATCGAGTCGCAGCACCAGACGGTCCGGGAGTCGGCCGCGTCGGTGTACGCGCTGCTGAGCGAGAGGGGACTGGCATGACCACGGTCGCCACGGTGGACGTGGGTGACGAGGGCGGCGAGGGCACGGACAGCCCGTACGCGCTGTCGCACCTGGACGCGCTGGAGTCCGAGGCGGTGCACATCTTCCGCGAGGTGGCGGGCGAGTTCGAGAACCCGGTGATCTTGTTCTCCGGCGGCAAGGACTCCATCGTCATGCTGCACCTCGCGCTGAAGGCCTTCACGCCCGCGCCGGTGCCGTTCTCCCTGCTCCATGTGGACACCGGACACAACTTCCCGGAAGTCCTTGAGTACCGGGACCGTGTGGTGGCCGCCCATGGGCTGCGCCTCCATGTGGCCTCCGTCCAGGACTACATCGACCGCGGTGTGCTCAAGGAGCGCCCCGACGGCACCCGCAACCCGCTCCAGACGCTTCCCCTGACGGAGAAGATCCAGAGCGAGAAGTTCGACGCCGTCTTCGGCGGTGGCCGCCGCGACGAGGAGAAGGCCCGCGCCAAGGAGCGGGTGTTCTCGCTGCGCGACGAGTTCTCCCAGTGGGACCCGCGCCGCCAGCGCCCCGAGCTGTGGAACCTGTACAACGGCCGGCACGCCCCCGGTGAGCACGTCCGGGTCTTCCCGCTGTCCAACTGGACCGAGCTGGACGTCTGGCAGTACATCGCCCGCGAGGGCATCGAACTGCCGGAGATCTACTTCGCCCACGAGCGCGAGGTGTTCATGCGCAGCGGCATGTGGCTGACGGCCGGCGAGTGGGGCGGGCCGAAGGACGGCGAGACGGTCGAGAAGCGGCGGGTGCGCTACCGCACCGTCGGCGACATGTCGTGCACCGGCGCGGTCGACTCCGACGCCGACACGATCGAGAAGGTCATCGCCGAGATCGCCGCGTCCCGGCTGACCGAGCGGGGCGCGACCCGCGCCGACGACAAGCTGTCCGAGGCCGCGATGGAAGACCGCAAGCGCGAGGGGTACTTCTAAGCATGAGCACGACCACGACCGAGGCGCTCTCGGCCACGACCCTGCTGCGGTTCGCCACCGCCGGCTCCGTCGACGACGGCAAGTCCACGCTCGTCGGACGCCTGCTGCACGACTCCAAGTCGGTCCTCGCCGACCAGCTGGAGGCCGTCGAGCGCGCCTCCGCGAGCCGCGGCCAGGACGGCCCGGACCTCGCGCTGCTCACCGACGGCCTGCGCGCCGAACGCGAGCAGGGCATCACCATCGACGTCGCCTACCGCTACTTCGCGACCCCGCGGCGCCGGTTCATCCTCGCCGACACCCCGGGCCATGTGCAGTACACCCGCAACATGGTCACCGGCGCCTCCACGGCCGAGCTGACGGTGATCCTGGTGGACGCCCGCAACGGCGTGGTCGAGCAGACCCGCCGGCACGCGGCCATCGCCGCCCTCCTGCGCGTCCCGCACGTCGTCCTCGCCGTCAACAAGATGGACCTCGTCGGGTACGAGGAGCGGGTCTTCGCCGCGATCGCCGAGGAGTTCACGGCGTACGCGACCGAGCTGGGCGTCCCGGAGGTCACCGCGATCCCGATCTCGGCGCTGGCCGGCGACAACGTGGTGGAGCCGTCCGCGCACATGGACTGGTACGGCGGCCCCACCGTGCTGGAGCACCTGGAGACCGTTCCGGTCAGCCACGACCTGGCGCACTGCCACGCGCGGCTGCCCGTGCAGTACGTGATCCGGCCGCAGACCGCCGAGCACCCGGACTACCGGGGCTACGCGGGCCAGATCGCGGCCGGCACGTTCCGCGTGGGCGAGCGGGTCACCGTCCTGCCGTCCGGCCGCACCTCGACGATCTCCGGCATCGACCTGCTCGGCGAGCCGGTCGACGTGGCCTGGACGACGCAGTCGGTGACGGTGCGGCTCGCGGACGACATCGACGTCTCGCGCGGCGACCTGATCGTGCCGACGAAGGACGCCCCGGCCACCACGCAGGACGTGGAGGCGACCGTCTGCCACGTCGCCGACGCGCCGCTGACCGTCGGCCACCGGGTGCTGCTCAAGCACGGCACGCGCACGGTCAAGGCGATCGTGAAGGACATCCCGTCCCGGCTGACGCTCGACGACCTGTCCCTGCACCCGCACCCGGGACAGCTGGTCGCCAACGACATCGGCCGGGTGAAGATCCGCACCGCCGAGCCGCTGCCGGTCGACTCCTACGCCGACTCGCGCCGCACGGGCTCCTTCATCCTGATCGATCCCGCCGACGGCACCACGCTCACCGCGGGCATGGTCGGCGAGTCGTTCGCTTCCCCCGAGCCCGTCAAGGACGAGGCCGACGACGACGGCTGGGACTTCTGAGCGATGAACCCCACCGACTTCTACTCGACGTTCGCGAAGGAGGGCGGCCGTGTCGGCAGCGGCGCCCTCGGCAGCGGGCAGGGCGGGGTCGCGCGATGTGCGCTGTGACGTACGCGCACTGCCTGCGCGCCCCGTCCCCCCACCCTCCCCCACATGCTCGGCTTCGCTCGCAAGCGGGGGGACCCCCACCCCGGAAGCGACGAAGACCCTTTGCCGACTCCCGGCCACGACCTGAGAGACCGTGACCGCCGGGCCAACGAGAGGAAAGCCTCCCGTGCCTGCCAACCGCTCCACTCCGCTTCGCCGCGGGATCGCCGTGATCGCCGCACTCCCCCTGTTGTCCCTCGCGGCCTGCGGCTACGGGTCCGACTCCAAGGACGACAACGCGGGCGCCAAGATCGCCACCGGCGCCCAGAAGATCGACGGGCTCGGCTCCGTCAAGATCGGCTACTTCGGCAACCTCACCCACGCCACCGCCCTGGTCGGCAAGCAGAAGGGCTTCTTCCAGAAGGAGCTGGGCGCCACCGAGGCCAAGTACCAGGTCTTCAACGCCGGTCCGTCCGAGATCGAGGCCCTGAACTCGGGTTCCATCGACATCGGCTGGATCGGCCCCTCCCCGGCGATCAACGGCTACACCAAGTCCGACGGCAAGAGCCTGCGCATCATCGGCGGTTCGGCCTCCGGCGGGGTGAAGCTGGTCGTCAACCCGAAGAAGATCAAGTCCCTGAAGGACGTCAAGGGCAAGAGGATCGCGACCCCGCAGCTCGGCAACACGCAGGACGTGGCGTTCCTCAACTGGGTGGCCGAGCAGGGCTGGAAGGTCGACGCGCAGAGCGGCAAGGGTGACGTGTCCGTCGTCCGCACCGACAACAAGGTGACCCCGGACGCCTACAAGTCCGGCTCCATCGACGGCGCCTGGGTGCCGGAGCCGACCGCGTCGAAGCTGGTCGCCGAGGGCGGCAAGGTGCTGCTGGACGAGTCGACGCTGTGGCCGGACAAGAAGTTCGTGATCACGAACATCATCGTGTCGCAGAAGTTCCTCAAGGAGCACCCGAAGGCCGTCGAGGCGGTCCTGAAGGCGTCGGTCGAGACCAACAAGTGGATCAACGCCAACCCGGACGAGGCGAAGGCCGCGGCGAACAAGCAGCTGGGCGTCGACTCCGGCAAGGAACTGCCCGCGAAGGTCCTGGACCCGGCGTGGAAGTCCGTCCAGTTCACCGACGACCCGCTCGCCGCGACCCTCGACACCGAGGCGAAGCACGCCGTCAAGGCCGGCCTGCTGGAGAACCCCAAGCTGGACGGCATCTACGACCTCACCCTCCTGAACAAGGTCCTCAAGGCCGAGGGCGAGCCGACCGTCAGCGACGCCGGTCTCGGCGCCGCGTAAGTCCCCGTAGCCGATGAGTTCCCAGGAGGTGACGACCATGGCAACGACCTTCGCCGAGGCCGCCGAGACGGTCGAGCACGCGGCGCGCATCGAGCACGTCTCGAAGTCCTTCGCCACCCCGGGCGGGCAGCAGCTCGTCCTGGACGACATCAGCCTCGATGTCGCACCGGGTGAGTTCGTCACCCTCCTGGGGGCCTCGGGCTGCGGCAAGTCGACGCTGCTGAACCTGGTGGCGGGGCTGGACCGGCCCTCCGCAGGCAGCATCGCGACCGACGGGCGTCCGGCCCTGATGTTCCAGGAGCACGCCCTGTTCCCGTGGCTGACCGCGGGCAAGAACATCGAACTCGCCCTGAAGCTCAGGGGCGTGCCGAAGAACGAGCGCCGCGAGCGGGCCGAGCAGCTGCTCGAACTGGTGCGGTTGCAGGGCTCGCACGGCAAGCGGGTGCACGAGCTGTCCGGCGGTATGCGCCAGCGTGTGGCCATGGCCCGCGCGCTCGCGCAGGACAGCCAGCTGCTGCTGATGGACGAGCCGTTCGCCGCGCTGGACGCGATCACCCGGGACCTGCTGCACGACGAGCTGACCCGGATCTGGGCGGAGACGGGCGTGTCCGTCCTGTTCGTCACGCACAACGTGCGCGAGGCGGTACGGCTCGCGCAGCGGGTGGTGCTGCTGTCGTCCCGGCCGGGCCGGGTGGCCCGTGAGTGGCGGGTGGACATTCCGCAGCCGCGGCGCATCGAGGACGCGCCGGTCGCCGAACTGTCCCTGGAGATCACTGAAGTACTGCGTGGGGAGATCCGGCGTCATGGCCAGCACTGAGACCAAGACCGTCACGGACGCGGGGAGCGTCGAGGCGGGTCTGGACGCCCTGGAGGTCGTCGCGGCCGGCCGTACGCCGTTCCGGCAGACCTTCACAGCGAAGATCCTGCCGCCGGTCATCGCCACCGTGGTGGTGCTGGCCGTGTGGCAGGCGCTGATCTCCTTCAAGATCGTCGACGACCCGACGAAGCTGCCCTCCCCCGCGGACGTCGGTGGCGAGTTCAAGCGTGCCTGGCTGGAGGGCACGCTGCTGGACTACATCTGGACCAGCGTCTCGCGCGGTCTGCTGGGCTTCCTGTTCGCGCTGGCCATCGGCACCCCGCTCGGTCTGCTGGTGGCCCGGGTGAAGTTCGTGCGCGCGGCCATCGGCCCGGTGCTGTCCGGTCTGCAGTCGCTGCCGTCGGTGGCGTGGGTGCCGCCGGCGGTGATCTGGCTGGGCCTGAACAACTCGATGATGTACGCGGTGATCCTGCTCGGCGCGGTCCCGTCGATCGCCAACGGCCTGGTCTCCGGCATCGACCAGGTGCCGCCGCTGTTCCTGCGGGCGGGCCGCACGATGGGCGCGACCGGGGTGCGGGGCGCCTGGCACATCGTCCTGCCGGCCGCGCTGCCGGGCTATCTCGCGGGCCTGAAGCAGGGCTGGGCCTTCTCCTGGCGCTCGCTGATGGCCGCGGAGATCATCGCCTCCTCCCCCGACCTGGGCATCGGCCTGGGCGCACTGTTGGAGAACGGCCGCAACGCCAGCTCGATGTCCATGGTGTTCGAGGCGATCTTCCTGATCCTGTTCGTGGGCATCGCCATCGACCTGCTGATCTTCAGCCC
Source organism: Streptomyces sp. NPDC004658 (assembly GCF_040609555.1). NCBI lineage: Bacteria > Bacillati > Actinomycetota > Actinomycetes > Kitasatosporales > Streptomycetaceae > Streptomyces > Streptomyces sp. NPDC004658. The sequence goes on along the minus strand of NZ_JBEXKG010000145.1, from coordinate 1,488 downwards.
GCTGGAGCGGTGGGTGCTGCGCAGCCGCGGCCTGCTGGTGAAGAGCTGACCATGCGCCGTCCGGTCCTCCTCGTCATCGCCCACGGCAGCCGCGACCCGCGGCACGCCGCGACCGTGCACGCCCTGGTGGAGCGGGTGCGGTCGCTGCGGCCGGGCCTGCGCGTGGAGACCGGGTTCCTGGACTTCAACGTCCCGTCGGTGCACGGGGTGCTCCAGTCGCTGGCGGCGGAGGGCGTGCGGGACGTCGTCGCCCTGCCGCTGCTGCTGACCCGCGCGTTCCACGCCAAGGCCGACATCCCCGCCGTGCTGCGGGACGCGCCGGCCCGGCTGCGGATCCGGCAGGCGGACGTGCTCGGCCCGTCCCCGCTGCTGCTGTCCGCGCTGGAACGGCGGCTGCGCGAGGCGGGCCTGTCGCCCGCCGACAAGTCCTCGACCGGGGTCGTGCTGGCCTCGGCGGGGTCCTCCGACCCGGAGGCGATCGCGGTGATCGCCGACATCGCGCGGGAGTGGTGGCACACCGGTTGGTGCGCCGTGCGGCCCGCGTTCGCCTCCGCATCTCTTCCCCGCACCGAGGACGCGGTACGTGAACTGCGCGCCCTCGGCTGCGAGCGGGTCGCCGTCGCGCCGTACGTCCTGGCCCCCGGCTTCCTGCCGGACCGCATCGCGCGCGGCGCGGCCGGGGCGGACGTGCTCGCCGAGGTGCTCGGCCCCGCCCCCGAGGTGGCGCGCGTGCTGCTGGAGCGCTACGACAGCGCCTGCCGGCCGGCCCTGGCGGCACTCGGCGCGTAACCGCCGCGCGGCCGTGCCGCACCCTGAAGGTGCGGAGATGCCGGCACGTCCCTGGTGGCCGGGCGCGCGGGCACCCGCACCCCCGGTGGCACGCCGGTGCCGTCGGTCGTCACGGCACGCTCCCACCTGCCCGGTTTCCTCGAAAACCCCTCCTGGGCACATCCGGATCTGCTGGGATGGACCCCTGAGCACTATCGGGGGAGAACGGTTCGCGTGGCCGGTCGGGAGTTCGGGTGTCACCTGGGGCTGCCCAGGGCCCTGTCGGGGCTGCCGCTCAGCCCGCTCGTGCCCGGGTACGGCGCCCTCGCCGCCGCCCAGCACGCGGCGGGCCTGCGCCATCTCGGCGAGGCGCTGGGAGCCGGCACCGGTGGGTTACGGGTGCTGGACGGGCTGTTCGTGCCCGCCGGGACGCGTGGCCGGCGCCGGGTGGACGCGGCGCTGCTGGAGGGGCTGGCCCGGTCCTCGCCTCCGGCCGTCGCCCCGCTCGCCGCGCGGCTGGCCGAGCTGCACCGCGCCGACCCGCAGGCGCCCCGCCGGATCGTCCTCTACCAGCTGATCAACCTGCTCCAGGAGCACCCCGAGGGCGCACGCGGCTCCACCGTGCGCGAGGCGGGCGTCCACCCCGACGAGGCGGCCGGACTGCTCGCCGCGGCCCGGCTGCGCCCCCGCCTCGACCGGCGGCAGCGGGACGCCGCCGAG
>NZ_JBEXKG010000144.1:0-19734 GCF_040609555.1 Streptomyces sp. NPDC004658 | reverse complement strand
CTGACGTCACGGCGTTCCTCGCGAACCGCAGCCCCACGGTGATCAAATCAGCATGTTGATTCTCTGCGAGCCCTAAGACCGTGTCCTATGTGGTGGGGCGGTCGTTGGTCAGTTCATGGGGCGGAGTACGTGGAGTCGGATAGTTCCGGACGGCCTGTGGGAGATCGCGAAGCCGCTGATCCCTCCGTCACGGGTGCGTCCGCAAGGCGGTGGAACGCAGGACACGCCTGATGAGACGCTGTTCGCGGCCATCATCTACGTCCTGGTCAGCGGCTGCACATGGCGGGCTCTGCCACCGTGCTTCGGCATCTCGAAGTCGACCGCCCACCGCCGGTTCCTCATCTGGTCCAGAGCTGGCCTCTGGGGTCGGCTTTACCAGGCCGTACTGCACCAACTGGACGACGCCGGCCTCATCGACGTCACCCGCGTCGTGCTCGACACCGCCCACTTCCCTGTCAAGTGTTTGTGTTCAAGTTGATTGCCTCGTTGCTGGCGACCGGCGGTTCAGCCCTTCGGGTCGCTTGGATAAGTGACGGCCTTGCTTTCCTAACGGCGGCTCCGCCGGGCCCAGGCCCGGGGCGTTTTTAAGTGTGGCTGGCATGCGCCGTTCCAGTCGTTCGAAGATCGTTCCCCGTACAGGGGGAAGAGCCGAAGAGCGGTCGGTACGGACTGGCCCTATGATCCATTACTCGCCGTGCTTACGGGCCTGAGATGATCGCCGGTAGGGTCACACCGGCCGATGTGTACGACATCTACCAGGTTTGGCGGAACGGCGGAGTTGCGTCCCATCGCGTCGACCGGTGTGGCGAGTGAGAGGAACTCCGGGGATGTCGGGCCTTGACCCCGAGTCCTGGACACGGGTTATGCGACTTGAGTTCACCCCGTTCCTGCGGTTCGACACCTAGATTCGCCGCATCGTCTGCACCACCAACGCGATCGAGTCGGTCAACGCACGGATCCGGCGAGCGGTCAAGGCCCGTGGACACTTCCCAAACGAACAGGCCGCCCTGAAGTGCGTCTACATGGCGATCATGTCGCTCGACCCCACCGGCAAGGGCCAGGCCCGCTGGACCATGCGCTGGAAGACTGCGCTGAACGCCTTCGACATCACCTTCGACGGCCGACTCTCAGCAGCCCGCCAGTAACCCAACCACCCTGGTTATACCGTTCGTTTGACAGACCTCGATGAGAGCTGCTGCGACGCCGACAAAGGTCAGGAAGTGCTCGCGCTTGCGCTCGTGCATGCCCGCCAGGTCGGCGTGGCCGGGGCGGTGGGTCAACGGGGCGTTTCGGGCCAGGCCCGCCAGCACCTCGGGGTCGACCGGGTCGGCCGCCATGACCTGCTCCCACTTCGGCCATTCGGTGTTGCCCACCATGATCGCCACCGGGGAGCCCAGGGTCAGTCCGTGCCCAACTCCGCCAAGGAACGTGACCTCGTCCCGCTCGGAATTCATCCGGGTACCGCGGCCATAGCCGAGCCGCCGCCGCGCGGTGCAGGCGCGGCATCGGCGTCGCCCTTTACGGCGTCGGCCACTGCCCAGCGGGTGTGGTAGACGGCTTCGTGCAGTTTTGGTCACGAAGTTCGTCGAGGTGGGGCATTGGCCAGGCCGTGGCTGGTCAGGGCGTCAGGGCGAAAGCAGCCTCCGCACGCTGCTCATCGGTGGTTGCCCCGTCCGTCACAGCCTGCCAGGCGGCGATCACTGGAAGACGGTTCCCGCCGTTCACCAGCGAGGGCCTCCTTCGGCGAGCTGGAGTTCGCCCCTGCCGAACGAGAAGTTCTCGTTCGGCACCGGGATCAACGCGATGAATACATCGTCGGGCGAGACGTCCAGCGCCTCGACCACGCGCTCGTTGATGGCCGCGGTCACTGCCCGCTTGTCTTCCAGGGGGCGATGAGCCCCGAAGAGAACGGTGATGATCATGGCGTCGCTGCTACGGCGCATACCCATGAAGGTCGGGTCCAGGAACAGTTCGTCCTCGCCGTGCTCGCTGATCATGATGAAGCGGTCACCCTCGGGGATTCCGAGCCCTTGTACGAGTGACTGGTTGAGCGCATCGGCCAGTGCGCGCTTCTGGTCCGGCGAGAAGCGGTTGGCGGGGATGTGGGCGTTGAAAACGGGCATGAGATCCTTCTTTCGCGGAGCGGTGTGGTACGGGGTGCGCCCCGGCCGGTGTCGTGGTCCCGAGCCTTGGTAAATCCGGAGGGGACCAGTCGGCGTCACCCACTGGCCGCCCTTCCTCGCTTGTCGTTGCTCGAGCGCTCAGGAGGCGGAAGCGGCCGAGGGGAAAACCTGCAGGCCCTCGATCACGTCGCGCCCTTTGGCGGTGTCCGCGTACAGCCGCGCTTCCGTGATCAGTCCGTCGGTCACGGTGAACAACAGGCAGTGCTCGTTCTCCATGGTGCGGCCGTTCTTCGCCTTCGCCCTGGCCCTGACGGGAACCACCACGTGCGAACCGGCATCAAGGACCGCGTGCGCGTCGTAATTGAAGTACTCGTAGTAATGGTCGAACAGGTCCTGGTAAAATGCGCGGAACCCTTCCCGGCCGTGGAATGTCCCTCCGTACGGCAGGGAGGTGGGGAAGTGGAAAACAACGTCAGGCGACATAAGCGCCACCAGGTCGGACGAATCGTTCTCCTCGAATCCGGTATAGGCTCGACGGCATGCATCGATAATCGCTTGGTTGCGCGACATATTTTCTCCTTGCTTGGGGATGAATGCGCTGGTCGGTCGGGACCCCGTTTCGGTCTGTACCAGGGGGCACATCTGGTTCCCGCGGGCCTTGCCGGGACTGTCGGCGTTGTGCGTGAGGCATTCGATGCCTGGCGTGGTCAGCCGCGATACCAGGCTGTCCCAGACGTACTGATCGTCGAGGAAGCCGTGGACGAACACCACGGCCAGGTCGCCGGCGCCGCTTCGCCGGTATCGGACATCGGTTTCCCTGACGCGTTCCGTGTTCATGCTCACGCTCCGGGTACGGACGTTGCCCCGGAGGGGGACCAGTCCCGGCTGTCGATCGGGGAGAAGTCGGCGGGCCGTGCGTCCAGGCGCTGCATCCGACGGCCGTCGCGTGCCGCAAGCAGTTCTTCGTCCAAGGGGGTGGTGAAGACGTTGTCGACCAGCGTGTACTCGGCGGCGAGCCGGCCGACGGCCGGCACGGCGGCGGTGTCGATGCGCCCCCGGTCCAGGTGCAGCTCGTCCGCGACGTGGAACCGTACAACCTCGCCCCACACGACGTGATCGCCCACCTCGTTGACCGGGATGATCCTGTCGACGACGCACTCGAAGGAGATCGGCGCTCCCTTGACTCGGGGTGCGCTCACCACCTCGGACGGCTCCTTCTCCAGCTGGAGCGCATGGAACTCATCCACAGCGGAGTCGAACTCGAATGCCGAGCTGTGCATGGCGTGTGCCAGCGGCAGCGTGGCCAGGTTGGTGACGAACTCCCCGGACTCGCGGATGTTGATCAGCGTGTCCTTCAGCGTGACCCCGTCGGAGCGCGGCTGCAGGGTGAGCGAGACAAGTGGGGGCTCGCGCCCGACCGCGGTGAAGAACGAGATAGGCGCGAGGTTGGCGACGCCATCGGACGAAACCGTACTCACCCACGCCACGGCGCGCCGAACGATGCTCCCAATCAGCAGTTTGTATGCCGCATTGGCATCGAGGTCGGCGGCGTCAACGATCACGGTGTTCCTCCATGTGTTCAGGCGCGGCATGCGGACGGCGCCGCACCGCACGATGCGGCCATCGCCGCCAAGGCGAGGGGTGCTGGGCCGTCACCACACGGGGGCACTCCGCAGCGGCACTTAGATGACAGAACCGTAGATCTATAGCCCATGTCGGTCAAGAGGTGTTCCCGAACGGCTCAGCGCCTGGCTGCCGACGAGCGCCCGTCTGTCTCGCCCGTGGACCGACGGCAGGCGCGCTCATCGCTGTCTCCGCCTGCGTTACCTGCCACCCGGCGCTGCCGACCCCGGCCCGGCAGGACGCCATCCCACGGAAAAGGCTTGTGGCCCCCGGCCTTGTTGTCAACGGCAAGGTAAGATGTGAAGAAGTAAGACGTATTTCGCACCCCGGGGAGGAGAAAGTGGGCTGGTCAGCCCTTGCCCGATACGACGCGGACCCGGCACCCGGAGGGCTCGCACTCGTGCAGGAGCTCATGAACACGATCGCGGCGGGCAAGCCGCGCCGTGAGGATCTCCTCGCCGACCTGTCCACCGCGCAGGAGTGGCTGGACGGTGCCCTTGCCGAGTGGGCGACGGCCACAGCGGTGGCGCCCTTCCGCGTCACCCTCGGACAGGACGACCTCGACGGACTGCGCGACTTCCGGGACGACCTGCGCCGCTCCGTCGCGGTTGCCGACGAGGGAGTGGAGTACCCGGCGGGTGCTGCTTCCAGGACGCTGCCCGCGGTTCCCGTGAGCATGCAGTGGGACGACTCCGGCCATGTCCGGCCTGTCCCCCGCGGTTCCGGTTGGAGGAAAGTGGCTTCCCTGGCAGCCATCGAGGTGTTCAAGGCCCAGCAGGACGGTTCGTGGAGCCGGATCAAGACCTGTCGGAACCCTCGTTGTGCGGTCGCCTTCTTCGACCGCTCCCGCAACAACAGCGGGGTGTGGCACAGCGTGAAGGTCTGTGGCAATGCCGCCAATCTGCGCGCCTATCGAGCGCGCCGGCGAGCCTCCAGCGCGACCATGTGACGCGGCGAACAGGCCTCCGCCATCGAGTGACAAGCTCACCCGACTCGTCGCCGCCCTGGATGAGCACTTGACCGCGGCACCCGACCTGGAGACCGCCGCCGACCAGGTCCTGTCGACGCTGCTGCCCGACGCGGACGGCCACGACGACGTCACGCTGCTGCTGACGCAGCTTCCGGCGGCTCCGCTGGCCACGGCTGCCACGGACCTGCCCGTCCAAGTCGGTGCCGGCCAGCTGCGGATGGGACCCCTGAGGGTTGCGTACGAGAGGTGACTGCCTGTCAGTGGGAGCGGGACAGGGCGGCGGCTCGATACGGGGCCAGGAGCGTGATGAGGGCCGTCAAGATCTCCTGGGGCGCTTCTTCGGCAACCCAGTGGCCGCTGCCTAAAATGACCAGGGTCTCCACGTTGTCCGCGGCAAGCCTCATCGTCGTGGCGACTCCCTGCCCGACACTTTCGGCTCCGCCGATCGCCAGGACCGGCATGACCAGGCGTCGCTTCACACGTTCTGCGTTCTGCGTGAAGGTGGTGTCGAGATGGCGGTACCAACCGAAGCTGCCGCGCAGTGCGTGCCGGTGTGCGGTGAGGGATTCGATGTAGTAGCGGGTGGCATAGTCAGGCAGCTTCCGCGCGGCCTTCGTCTCCTACTGCCAGCCGAAGTAGATGTTCTCCCGGCCCGCAACGAGTAGTTCGTTGACGTGCTCCAGCCGGTTGAAGGGGAAGTGCCAGAGCATGTTGTTGCTCTGGGAGGTACCGAGCAGGGGCGGTGACGGCGTCACCCCGGGGATCACGGCTTCCGCGACGGCGAGCCGGTCGACCCGGTGCGGGTGGTCGGCGGCGAGCGCGTAGCCGATCGGCATGCCGGTGTCATGGCCCACCACCGCGAAGCGGTCGTAGCCGAGGGTTTCCATCAGCGCTGTCAGGTCGCCGGCGAGGGTTCCGGTGTCGTACCCGTCGCTCGGCTTGTCGGTCAGTCCGGTGCCGCGCTGATCGACGGCGACCACGGTGTAGTACCGGGCCAGTTCGGGCATGATCAGGCGCCAGGCGTACCAGTTCTGCGGCCAGCCGTGCACCAGGAGCAACGGCGGTCCGTCGCCGCCGATCACCGCGTGCTGGCGTATTCCATCGGCCCGGATGAGCCGGCTGGTGAAGATGCGCTCGAATCCGGCGGGGAGTCCCGGAACGCTGGAGACCGGAGTCATGAGAGGTCCGGGCGGCAGCGGCGGCAGGCAGTGCGGAGGTGCCCACGAGCCCGACACCGGCGGCAACGGCAGCTCGTGGGCTTGGTCTGCCTTCGCCGCCACGACACGCTCGCGGAGATCGCCGCCGGTGTCGGCATGTCCGTCGGCACTGCCCACGCCTACGTCACCGCCGGCGTCGGCCATCTGTCCCGCCGGGCGCCCGGCCTACTGCGAATCCTGCGTAAAACGGATTCCGATCACGTCCTGCTCGACGGAACGCTCGCCGAGTGCGACCGGGCCGGTGACAGCCGGGCCGACTTCTCCCACGTAGCACCGCCGCCACGGCGTGAACGTGCAGGTCGTTGCCGACCCTGCGGACAAGCTGCTGCGCATCTCGCCCGCACCGCCGGGCGGCACCCACGACCTGACCGGGGCCCGCACCCACCGCATCATCCGGATCTGCGAACGCCAACACGTTCCCGTCCTCGCCGACCGCGCCTACATCAGCGCCGGCTCCTCAGCAACCACGCAGACTGAAGGCCTGGCGCGTCTTCCGTGGTCGTCGCGATCGGTCCAGGGGGCGACGCCGTCGTCCGGTATGTGCTGGTCGATGTCGGCCCACCCGACTCACCCAGCCCCACCGATCGGCCCTCTGCGGGCCCGGTGGCACGCAGGCATGACGGCTGACTCCCGTTGCTCACCTGGTTCGCGGTCTGCCGCGGCCGCTTCACCAGGGCCCCGTTCACCGGTCCCCCTGTTACTCGCAGCCCTGGGTCGAGAACACTCTCAGGGACCACGTCAGGGCGAGCGCGCACGTAGCCACGGCCCAGAGCACGCCAACGCCGACACCCGGGTTACCGAAGTCGCCGCGGAAGACGGCTCTGGTCGCGGTCATCACGTAGACGACGGGGTTGAGTTGGGAGAGGCGAAAGAGCCATTCCGGCGCGAGACCTGAGGTGATCGGCAGGAACGTTCCGGACAGCAGTAGGAGCGGCATCAGCAGGGCGTTCATCACCACCGGGACGGTTTCCTCGTTCTTGAGGCGCAGTGCAAGCGCGTACGAGGAGGCGGCGAGTGTCACGGCGAGGCAGGCCGTGAAGCCCAGCGCAGCGAGGACTCCCGGGAAGGTCGTGTTGAGGTGGAAGGAGAGGCGACAGAGCAAGAGGATGAGGGAGGACTGGATGAGCGTGTAGGTCGTCACGCACGCCACCTTCCCGAGCAGCAGGGCTGACTGGCGCAGCGGGGTGACCCGAAACCGTTCCAGGACACCGCTGCGGTGCTCCACCAGAAGGTTCAGTCCTACTGTCGACGTGCCGACGAGCACCATCTGCAGCATGAGGGACGGTGCGAAGATCTGCCAGGTGTCGCCGGGCGGGAATCCAGGTGTGTAAGCGACGAACTTCGTCAGCAGCGGGCCGAAGAAGTACATGAAGAGCAGCGGCTGCAGTAACCCGAACACCACCCAGGCGGGTTGCCGGACCCGGTGGCTGATCTCCCGGTTGAAAACGAGGATGACTTCACGCAGCATCGTCAACCCCGTCCTCCTGGTGTCCGGCGTCGCCGGTGAGTGTGCGTCCGGTGAGCTGGAGGAAGACCTCGTCCAGCGTGGGACGCTGGACGTGCAGCGACGTTGCGCTCACTCCCGCGGCCTCCAGCGCGCTGATGACCTCCGGCACCACGCCGCTGCTGGACACCTTGGCACGGACACAGTCCTCCGCCATGACGTCGACATCCGCGACACCGGTCGCGGAACGGATCGCGGTAGCTGCCTCGTCCAGAACGTGCGACGGGACGCGGAGGGTGAGGGTGTCCTCGCCCACATGGGACTTGAGAGCGTCGGGGGCCCCGTCGGCGACGATGCGTCCGCCGTCCATGATGAGCAGGCGGTCGGCCAGTGCGTCCGCCTCATCGAGGTAGTGGGTGGTGAGGAAGACGGTGACGCCCAGGTGGTGGTGCAGCCGGCGGATGTGCGCCCACAGGTTGGCACGGCTCTGCGGGTCGAGTCCGGTGGTCGGCTCGTCCAGGAAGAGGACGGAGGGGCCGTGCGCCAGGCTAAGGGCGATGTCCACTCGCCTGCGTTGCCCGCCGGACAGGGTTTTGGTCGTCCGTCGCATCAGGTCACCGAATTCCAGGATTTCGGCCAGTTCCTCCGCCGTCAGGCGCGCGGACTTCTTCGAGAAACCGTGCAACCGGCCTTGTATCACCAGTTCTTCGGCCACCGTGCTTTCCGGTGACAGACCGCTGTTCTGAGCCACGTATCCGATGTGCCGGCGTATTTGTCTCGGCTGTCTCAGTAGGTCGAACCCCGCCACTTTCGCCGTACCTGCGGAGGGTCTGAGGAGGGTGGTGAGCATGCGCATCACCGTGGTCTTTCCCGCTCCGTTCGGACCGAGGAAGCCGATGCACTCTCCCTCGGCGATCGTCAGGTCGAGTTCTGTCACGGCGGGCACGGTATGGCCTCTGGCACCGCGTCGCTGGTACACCTTCGACAAACCGTGTGCTGTAATCACACTCATGGTCAAGCCTATCCGTTCGGAATGTCGTTTCGGTGGCGTCACCAGGTGACGGGGAGGGCGTCCAGCCCATACACCGCCGCGTAGGGTCGCCAAGTGAGTTCGTCGTCCGGGACGGCGGGGGCGATGCCCGAAAGGCGCCGGAACAGCAGCGGAAGAGCTGTCAGCATCTCCGCACGTGCCAGGGGGGCGCCCACGCAGTAGTGGATGCCGTGGCCGAAGGCCAGATGGGGGTTCACTTCGCGATCCGGGCGGAAGGTGTCGGGGTCGGTGAAGCGTTCGTCCCTGTTGCCCGACGGAAGCAGACACGCCAGCCGCTCGCCGCGTCTGATGCGCACGCCCGCCAGTGTGCAGTCCTCCTGGGCCACGCGCGGCACCCCTGTCTGAACGACAGATGTATAGCGCAGCAGTTCCTCGATGATCTGTGGTGCCTGCCCGGGATCTTGGATCATCGCCGCGGCTTCCGGGTCGCGCATGAGCAGGAGACTGCCCAACGACAGCATGTGCGCGGTGGTCTCGAAGCCGCCTAGTAGCAACAAGTCCCCTAGACCGGCCAGTTCGGTGTCGTCAAGTTCCGACCCGTGACGGCGTATGAGAGAACCGATGAGTCCGTCGCCGGGGTCGGCACGGTTGGCCCTGACCAGTTGCCCCATGTACTCCAGTGATTGTTCGAGGGCTCTGCCGCGCGCCGCCCGACTGCGTCTGCCATCGAAGCGAATTTGGGCGCGCCGCTGGAACTGCGCCCGGTCCTCGTAGGGCACGCCGAGAAGCTCGCAGATGATCTGGCATGGGATCGGGAAGCAGAACGTCTCCACCAGGTCGGCTCCGGGTCCGGCCGCAATCAGGGCGTTCACCGCCTCGGTGGCCAGTGCTTCGACTTTTGGTAGGAGTCGTGCGACGCCGCTTCCGGAGAAAACGTGCGAGATCATCGATCGCAGCCTGCGGTGATCGGGCGGGTCGTAGTGCGTGAGGTGTCCGTGCCGCGTGGGCTCGTCGCCTGCGGCCTCGGTGTATGCCTGGTCGTTGTGCGGATCCGGGATGCCACGGCCGTCGGAGCGGAACCGCCGGTGATCGGCGAGCACTTGCCGTATGTCCTCGTACCGCGTGACGAGCCAGAGCGTGGAACCGCTCGGCACGGTCACTTTCACTAGCGGCTGCGCCGCCCGGATCTGGGCGAGTCGCGACGGCAGGGCTAATCCTTCGCGCCGCAGGGGCAGTGGTACATAAGAGGCGCTCGACATCGAAGTCCCCCTCCCTTCAGGAGTACTCGATCACTTGAAGGCGCGGTGGCATCATCCACTCGTACGGTTCCAGGGAGATGCGTACCAGGCGCATACGGATGGCTGCCTCACTCATGATCTGCTCGATCGCCTTCTGCTGCGGCAGTGGGAGATAGCCCCAGAAAAGGCTGTGCCACACGACAGTGCGGACGGTCCGCGGCACCGGGGCGGCGAGTTCCCGGGCCAGCCACTCGACGGCGTCCGCGCGATCGATCCTGGCCCGCTGATGCCTTGCCAGCGCGATGGCGTCGTCGAGTTCCATCTGTTCCACGTCGTCCTCGTGCGGGAGGAAGGAACGCAGGGTGAGGACGTCGTCGGGGTTGGTCGGATCGAGCGGTGCGAGGTCGCAGCCCGCTCGATCAATGACGCGCACGCGGCCCGGGTGCCTGCCCGATGTGGCCAGCCGTACGGGTGAACCCTCGTCACCCCACTCCCATCCGGGACCGAACCATCGGTATCTGTCGAAGAGGAGGGTGAGACCGGCGCAGGCTCCGAGTTCCAGAACGCGTACGTCACCGGCTCCCAGCATGCCCAGGCCGGACAGCAAAGCATGGGCGCGTCTGGGGTGATGCTGCTGTATGGGGCGGTCCAGAGCGTCCGCGATCTCCTGCGGGTGCTCGGTCAGGGCCGTGAGAAAGAGAGCCCAGGTCGGTTCAGCGTATTGGGGATCGTGATAATTGCCGCCCATCACGCGCAAGTGCTGGGCCAGGGCCGGGGCCTTCCCAGCGAGCACGAGCCGGCGCACACCGGCCAACGCCCGGAGGTAGAAAAGAGGCGATCCGGCCGCCGGATGCTCTGACAGCAATTCGGCGACAGGACCGCCTTCCTCGACTTCCGAGGCAAGGCGGTACAGTACGTCGCTCGACATGGGGGCGTAGGGAGCCATGCCAGCGGCGAATGTGCGCATTTCCGTGACGGTGTCGTCCGGCATCTTTCTACAGCATCGCTTTCTGGGCCGACATGATGATCAGCCGTTCGATGAGAGTTCTATGGTCCGAGGGGCTTGCCAGGCTCCGCAGCAGGTCCAGCATCCGCGCGCGCATGACGGCAAGACGCTGGTTGTAGCCGGTCGCCACGGGCCGTGCCCTCAGGCGGTGCCAGATCTCGGTCCGCGCCGCGGCATCAACACGAGACGATCGGTGCAGGTCCAGCAGTTCCACGGCGGCCGGCGTGGGCAGGGTCTCGACGGCGTGTGCCAGCACCAGGGTGGGGGTTCCGTTAGCGAGGTCCGCGTCCTCCGTCGCCGAGCCGTACGCCCGGTCGTTGGCCAGTTGCCGCAGGACTCCGAACAGGCTGCCGAAGACCCGCCAGGCCCGAATGCCATCCGCCGGGAGCCCAGCGACGTGGGCCACGAGCGCCGCGTCCCGGGCATAGGGCGCTCCGGTTTTGCCCGCATAGTTGCACATGACCTGTTTCCATGTGACGGGGCGCGCGGTGTCGATGTCGTCCAGTTGACCGGCAGCGCACTGCAACGATGTGCCCACCAGCTCCGACGTCATCGCCACCGCGAGCGGCGCGGGATACCCCTGCGTGCGGATGATCGCCTGTGGTAGGAGCGTTAGGCAGGCCGTCGCCGCCACCATGGCGGTGGAGTGCGACATCCCCGCTGCGGGCCCGTTGAAATGTCCGTCCATCAGGTCGTCCAGCGTCTCGGCACCCGCCCACCACACCCTGGACAGCGCGCACACCGGTAGCGCGTCCTCGGGCTCGCCGGACAGGCAACCGAGTGTGGGCTGTGCGATCAGCCTGAACGGGTTGGGCATTTCCGTGTCCGAGCGCACAAGTCCTCGCACCGCGTCGGCGAGTGCGGGAGTGCTCGAACATGTGTCCCGTAACGCTTCTTCGATGTGGTTCGTGATACGGACGTCGATGCCGGAATGGGCAGAGAACGCCTCCCTGCCCATTCCGTCGAGGGGACTATTCAGCACTTGGTCGTGTTGCTGCCGCCGCCGCTGCCCGTCTCGTTGCGGACCTCGAGCATGTCGTCCTCGAAGCTGTCGGCGGAACCGTCCCACTCACCTGCGAGCAGTTCCTCGACGGCGTCGACCACCATCGCGTCCATGCATAACTCCATTATTGTAGACAGTCACCATTGTGGCGCTGACAGGAAGGAGACTAGCACCGTGATGTAACTAGGCGACACCAAAATCCGTTAACAAGCGTCGCGTGTGCATCCAGGCATGGCGCATGCTAACTAATGGACATCCCAGGCGATTTCCGTATTTGCTAGGCGTAAAGTCACATGTCTCAGTAGTTGTGTGGTGTCTTGTTTCGGTGACAGAGATCCGGCGAAACGGCCGTTCCCGTGCAGGAAGACCGCGGCTCCGGCGCCGCGGGTCTCGGCTTCCGTGATCGTCTCTGTAAAGGCGGTTGAGCCGGGTCTGGACGCGTTGGACGAGCAGTTGATCGGGCAGCTGGTCGACCGAGCCCGCGTCAAGGGCATCCAGTTGACCGGCGACTGGACACACCCCATCGGGTGCGCTGGCGGATGGCCCCGGCAGCACCAGCCCGTGGAATGGCTTATGGCGCAGCTCAGGGCCGGTGGGCGGGCACGGAAGACGATCGCGTGGCCGGTCATGCAAGGCGACTGAAGGCCCAGCGCAGCAGGTCCCGGTCCGACCGGGGCCGGCCGGTGCGGGCCAGCGCGGTACGGGTAGTGAGCGGGACGGCCTGCCGGGCGCCTTCCATGCCGCGTACGCTGGTGCTGCGGCACCACCACGGCTTTGGAAACGGCCAAAACCCCGGTGCACCAGCTCCCGGTCCCCATGCCACGGCCCGGGTCGACCGGGTACGCAGGCCAGTTCCGGCCGGCGCCGCGGCCTGGTGTCGTACCTCCCCGGAGCCGTCGACGAGCCGCCGAACCCGCTGCCCAGCGGCCCCCCTCAAGCGGCCCGGAGGGACCGACCAAGCCACTGCGGGCCAGAACGCATGCCCGGTGGTGCCTGCACGCACTGCCCCCACCTGCGCGGTACGCGGGGGCGGGAATGTCCGGATGTGTCTCTGCTCGAAGGCGAGCCGCGGTGCCTACCCAACCGAGCCCAAGGCGCCCGGCCGCCCAGGGCGGCTCACTCGGCAGGCAGTGGGAACAGCAGACAGGTGCTGGTCGCGTGCGCGAGGAGTCGTTCTTCGGCGTCGACCATCCGTGCTTCCGCCAGCGCGGTACGGCGCCCCCCGTGCACCGTGGTACCGATGGCCCGCACCCGTCCGGTGCCAACCGTGATCGGGCGGAGGAATTTCACATGCAGGTCCAGCGAGGTATAGCCCATCCCGGCGGGCAGGGTGGTCTGGACGGCACACCCCAGCGCGGAATCCAGCAGGGTGGCGAAGAAACCGCCGTGCACGCTGCCGATCGGGTTGTAGTGTTCCTCGCCCGGCACGAACGAGAAGACAGCGCGGCCGTGCTCGACCTCGTCGAGGGTGAAGTCGAGGGTGGCGCTGAGCGGGGGACTGGGCAGGTCTCCCGACAGCAGGTCCCGCAGGAACTCGAGCCCCGTCCTCCGCCCCACGGCGGCAGCCGTGATGGCCGGGTCCTGCCACGCGTAGGTGCGTGAGCGACCCATGGCTCCTGAACCGATCATGTCGGCCGACGCTATCCGCGTCCCGAGCTGACTGTCAATGTCATAGTCAGGGGTATGTTTGCCGCATGAAGTGGGTCGAGATGAGCACACACAACTGTCCGGTCCAGCGCGCTCTGGCCGTCGTGGGAGAGAAGTGGTCGCTTCTCGTCCTGCGCGACGCCGCCTTCGGGGTCACGCGGTTCGATGACTTCCGCCGGCATGTCGGCCTGTCCGAAGCGGTGCTCACCGACCGGCTGCGCAAGCTGGTCGCGGCGGGGGTCCTCGAGCAAGTCCCGTACCAGGAACCAGGAAGCCGCACCCGTCACGAGTACCGTCTGACTCGTAAGGGCTGGGATCTGTGGCCCGTCCTGATGGCGCTTCGTCAATGGGGCGAGAGGTACGAGGGCGAGCCCGAGGGTCCGGTCGTGCACCTCACCCACAGGACATGCGGCGCTGCGGTGAGGGTCGTCGTCGAGTGCCCGGAAGAAGACCTGGCGCTCGCACCTTCCGACATCTCGGCCAGCCCCGGACCGGCGAGCCAACGGTCTGCGTGAGCGCATCTCCGTTCGCGTCGGCGTCCGGCAAGCCGCCGTACGGGATGTCCGAGCCTTGGGTTCGGACACTCGCGCCTGAGTTGCCTGACGCGCGCGGATGTGGGCGTGCTCCGTACGGACCGTGGGATGGGCATGGGTACGCCTTGTGAGTGGGGCAGCTACCTCATTCCCGCGGCAGCCATGCGGGGTGGCCGGAGCCTCTGGGGACGAGAATGGTGTCGGGCCGGAAGGCTCCCGGAGTCTCGGACATGGTGACCTGATCGGTCACACCCTGGTAAAAGCCGAGCGGGGTCTGCGCCGTGAAAGTCTCGGGATCGAGGTATGCGTGCTCCTCGTCCCTGCCCGCGGTCTGCCGCGCGTAGGTCTTGTCGAAAATACCCAGGCTCAGCATCCACAGGGCGACACGGGTCAGGGAGACGTGGACGCGGTAGCTGCCGCCTTCCTCGGCACGCCGGATCAGTGCCTGTACGATGCCGGTCGCCGCAAGGAGCGGCACCAGGTGGTCGTTGACCACCCAGATGGGCGGCAGCTGCGGGGCGTCAGGGCTGCCTTCCAGGTACATGATCCCAGTCACGCTGCCGGCCGTGTGGTCGAAGCCGACCCGGTTGCTCCAGGGGCCGGTTTCTCCGTGCAGGGTGACGCTGGTGTGGATGATCCCCGGGCGGATCTCCGCAGCCGCGTGCGGGGACAGTCCCAGGTCCGTGAGGAAGCCGGGCCTGCGGTTGGCGTAGAAAACATCCGCCTCTCGCAGCAGGTCGCGAAGGGCGGACAGCGCCTGCGGGTCGCGGGTGTAGTCGAGGGTGGCGGAACGGACGCCGACATTGGCGGTCGCGTAGAACACGTCGTGTTCGAACTCCGTGGGCCGCCAGATGTTCAGCGCGTCGGCACCGTGCTGCGCCAGGACCCTGCCGATCCCCGCGCCGGCGATGATGTGGCCGAGTCCGAGGGCACGGATGCCGTCCAGAGGCTGGAGGGCGCCGCCTGGCAGGGGAATCGGATCGCTCTCGCCCGTCTTCTCGACTTCCACGAGCGGCATGCCGGCCAGCACGTCCATGTACTGGCGGGTACTCAGGAATTCCCGGGTGGTGCGCAGCACCGGCATCACGACGCCCGCCTCGGCGCCGGCGGCTTCGAGGTCGGCGGCGTTCCACTGGGAGATGGCCTCGGCGACGGCACCGGCGTCGTCGTAGGTGCGCAGCAGCTTCAGGGTGCGCGCCTTGATGACCGGATAGACGTTAAGGGGCATGACCCAGCGGTTGTCACGCGTGCGATAGAACCCCGGAGGCCTGAAGGGAGTGATGGGATCGCCTGGGGTCCCCGGGGAGATCCCGTTGATCTTCTCCCATTTGCCGTCATAGAAGGGAGACAGCCGGTGTGGGGCCTTGCGCAGGTCCACGCCGATGTCCTGGCCCTTACCGCCCCGGAGCCGCCATAGTTTCGCCAGAGCGACGGACTTGGCCGCCAAGCCGATGCCCGCGGCGGAGGCGAAGCGCAGGGTGGACGGAACGACGGGATCGGCGCCCGTGAACGTGACCGCGCCCCCCGCGTCCCTCTCGGTGAGTCCGACTTCGGAGAGGACCTCGCTGAGTGCGGCGTGGATGTCGAAGTGGTCGTCCGCGTCGTGCCCGATCGGGTGTTCAAGTGCGTGGATGATCTTCTGCGTGAGCATGAGAGCCTTACCTGTTGTGCGTTTCGGCGCCTGGCCGGTGTGCTCGGGCGCGATGCCGCTCGGTGATGCGCTGGTTGCGGGTACAGGAGTCACGAGCAAATTCGGTGGCCCTCGGTGTGAGCGGCCGGTCGCTGCGTCGGTGCCCGGTGCAGCCCAGGTGTGCGGTGGAACGATCGTGCACGCACGTCATGCATCCCCACCCGTGCGGTTCCGCCCCTCGAACCACGAGCCCCAGTGTTTCAAGGGCGGGATGTCACACTACGTACGGCCAGGACAACGTTGTGGCCGCCGAAACCGAAGGAGTTGTTGAGCGCCACGATCGGACCACTTCGCAGCGTCCGGGCCTCGGTTGAAAGGAGGCTGCTGTCGACCTCGTCGTCAGGGTCGATGAGATTGACGGTCGGCGGCGCGATCCGGTGGAAAAGAGCCTGGACGGTGGCCACTGTCTCGATACCACCGGCGCCGCCCAGCAGGTGGCCTGTCATCGACTTGGTGGCCGAGATCGCTACATGGTCGAGGTGGGCCCCCAGCACCTTGCGCAGTGCTTTCAACTCGGCGATGTCGCCCTGGGGGGTAGAGGTCGCGTGAGCGTTGAGGTGGACGATCTCCGCGGGATCCACCTGAGTAGTGGACAGCAGGTGTTCCAGCGCCGCAGCGATGCCACGACCGGTCGGCTCGGGCTGGACGATGTGGTGGGCGTCGGAGGAAATCCCTTGTCCAAGGATTTCCGCGTACGCGCGCGCTCCACGTTTCGTGGCGTGCTCGGCCGACTCCAGCACCAGGACGCCTGCGCCCTCGCCGAGGACGAAGCCGTCCCGTCGCCTGTCGAACGGGCGCGAGGCAGCCTGGGGCTCGTCGTTGTTCTTGGACATCGCCATCATGTTGGCGAACGCGGCTATGGGCAGCGGGTGGATGGCGGCCTCGGTGCCACCGGCCACGACCACGTCCGCACGCCCGGTGCGGATCATCTCGCAGGCGTAGCCGATGGCCTCCCCACCCGAGGCGCAGGCCGAGACCGGGGTGTGCACACCGGCGCGGGCACCCAGCTCGATCCCGACGTTGGCCGCCGGGGAGTTGGGCATCAGCATCGGCACGGTGTGCGGGGAGACGCGGCGTACGCCTTTCTCCTTGAGAACGTCGTACTGGTCCAGCAGGGTCGTCACGCCGCCGATGCCGGAGGCGATGACCGCGCCGAGACGGTCGGGGTTGACGGACGAGTCCTCACCGGCCCTGGCGGTGAAGCCGGCGTCCTTCCAGGCCTCCTGAGCGGCGATCAGCGCGAACTGCGCGGACCGGTCCAGCTTGCGGGCCTGTGGACGAGGCAGGACCGTCAGCGGGTCCACCGCGCTCTGCGCGGCGATCCGGACCGGAAGTGCTTCTGCCCACTCCTGGGTCAGCGCGGTGACTCCGGATCGGCCCGAGATCATCGCCTGCCAGGTCGATGTGCTGTCCCCACCGAGTGGGGTGACGGCGCCGATGCCGGTGACGACCACGGCGGGTCGGTTCGATCTCACAGGATGCAGTCTCCGGATAGAGAAGAGGGAACGAACTGCTGTCAGGGTCCGGTTAACGGATACTCATGGACCAGGTACGACGTACCGCTAGGACTGTTGACTGGGCCTTCTGCCGGCGATGAACAGCGCGGCCGGAATCGCCACTATGAGCAGTACGACGGCTGTCACGATCAGCCCCTTGTGGACGGAATCGGTGAACGCCCTGGCAACCGCGTGTTGGATGGCGATTCCTTCCGGGCCCTTGGGCGCAGGGGCGGTGCCACCGTGACCGGCAGCCGCCGCCACCCGGTCGGCCACGGGTGCCGAGACTCCCGCCGATATCAGGCGCTGCGGCAGGATGTGCGCGAAGTTGCTGGTCAACAGGGATCCGATGATGCTGGTGCCGAGCACGTTACCCAGCTGACGGAACATGTTGACGGCGGCACTGGCCATGCCGGCCCGCTCGTGCGCGACACTGGTGACCGCAGCGGCCGTGGTGGGGGCCAGCACGAGTCCCTCGCCGAGTCCGAAGATGACCATGCCGGGCCAGACCGCTCCATACGAGGCGCCTGCCGGGGTCGCCAGCAGGCAGACCGCGCCGATAGCGGTGACGACCAGGCCCGCCGAGAGCATCACCTTGAAGCCGACCCGGGCCACCAGACGCGCGGCGACGACACTGACCAGCACGTAGACGGCCAATGTGGGCAGAAGGCGCCAGCCCGTGTTCAGTGCCGAGGCGCCCTGAACGCGTTCGAAATACAGAACCATGATGAGCGGTACGCCACCGAACCCGAACATCGCGGCCAGACCGACTGCCATGGTCGTCGAGAAGGACGCGGACCGGAAGAGGTGGACGTCGAGCATCGGGTCGCCGGAGCGCCGCTCGACCACGACGAACGCACCGAGGCCGGCAAGGAAGATCCCCCATGCCACGATGATCCGTCCGTCTGTGTAACCGACGTGACTGCCCTGGATCACCCCGTAGGTGAGCGCGACCACGGAAACGGTGGCCAGGAGCACACCCGGAATGTCGATCCGTCGGCCCAGGTGCCGGCTGTTGACGACGAAGAAGGGGGTGACAATGAGCACCAGAGCCGAGATGGCCGCGTTGACCAGGAAGACACTGTGCCAGGAGAAGTGAGCGAGGAGAACCCCGGCGATCAGCGGACCCGCGGCCAGCCCGACACCCGAGAAGCCCACCCAAATGCTGATGGCCTCCGTGCGCCGGTGGGGATCGGCGAAGCTGGCGCTCACCACCGTGAGGCTGTTGGGCAGAACGAAGGCACCGCCGACACCCATGACGGCCTCGCCCACGATGACACCAGTGGCGTCTCCCGCGAAAAAGCAGATGAGGCTGCCGGCGCCGAGCACCGCCGTCCCGATGAGAAAGACTGTCCGTCGGCCGATCAGATCTCCGACGGTACCCGCGCACAGCGTCAGACCGGCCACGGCCAGTGCGTAGGCGCTTGTCACCCATACCAGGGTCGTGGTCGACGTGTGGAGGTCGGTCTGAATCGAGGCCAGTGAACTGACCGTCGCGGTGATGTTGACGAACGTCATCGACATCCCGAGACATACCGAGATCAACGACAGCCAAGGATGCGCGGGCAGACTTGCCCCCGTCCGTTCAGGTGCGGAACGGTCACCGTTCACTTGGAAAGAGGCTGTCGGCGGCACCGAAGTCTTTCGGGGGGCCGTGCTCATGAGGCCATGTCCTTGCTGGTCAGGGGTGCAAGCGATCAGCTGAGGAACTCTTTCGAACATGCGTCTCGAACGTCTCAACCATGATGCGCTGCAAGTAAAGTAGTCACTGTACTGACTCAACCGTAGCCGGGGATGCGTCGAAAGTAAAGCGAGTGCTATACTTGCAGAGTGAGTACCAAAGCAGCTGCTGCACCTGCCATCCGCGCAGGCCGCGGGGCCAGGGAGCGCATCCTGCAGGCGGCCGGGCCACTCTTCTACAAAGAGGGCATCCAAGCCACGGGCATAGCCCGCCTGGTGGAGGCGGCACACGTGTCCACCCGCACCTTCTATCAGCACTTTCCCAGCAAAAACGCGCTGGTCGAGGCCTACCTGGAACGCATCGACAAAGAGGAACCACACGATCCCGAGCGCCAGTTGCTCCGGGAGGATCTCGGAGCACGCGAGCGCCTCCTAGCCCTCTTCGAGCCCATGGAAGCGAGCACCAGTCCAACCTTCCGGGGTTGCCCTTTCCACAATGCCGCCGTCGAGGCTGCGGGCACGGTCCCCGAGGTGGCGGAGCTGGTTCGCCGGCACAAGATGCGTTTCCGGCACCAGCTGATCGACGCCGCGAAGGAAGCGGGTGCGGCCGACCCGCAGACACTCGGCATCCAGCTGTCAGTGATCTTCGAAGGGGCCGCGGCGCTCGCGACCTCCTGTAACGACACCAGTGTTGCGACCCATGCACGTGCGCTTGCAGCCCAGCTGATCGACATGGCTCTTGCCGACGTGAAGTGACCAGTGGCGGCGGCTTCGGCGTCTCGTCGGGCGTCGGCACGGCTGGCCGGCGTGCCGTGCAGACAGCGATGCGGTCGGGCAGCAGCGACTTCGGCCTGCTCAGGCCAGACATGGGCAACGGTGAGGACCGCGCCACCAGCCCTCGACATGACCAAAACAGCGGTCGGTGACAGCTGCCCACCAACGAGCCCAGGCCATGCGCAGGCTGCAGAGCCGACCGGCTAAGGGCTCGCAGAGAATCAAGGTGTTGCTTCGCGTGATGCGGCTCGTTGTTGTGATATGAGCGTCTCCGATGAGATCCGTGGTCAACTCGCCGT
>NZ_JBEXKG010000143.1:0-19822 GCF_040609555.1 Streptomyces sp. NPDC004658 | reverse complement strand
CAGCAGCGGCTGTGGTTCCTGGACCGGCTGCGCCCCGGCGACGCCCGCTACAACAGCGCGGTGGCCGTCCGCCTCACCGGCGCCCTGGACCGGGCGGCACTGGGCGAGGCGCTCACCGCCGTCGTCGCCCGGCACGAGGCCCTGCGCACCACGTTCGAGGAGACCGACGGCCGGCCGGTGCAGCGCGTGCGTCCGGCGGGCCCGGTGCCGCTGCCGGTGCGGGACGCCGGCGACCTGGACGCGGACCTGCTCGCCGAGTACTCCCGCCCCTTCGACCTGCGGCACGGACCGCTGCTGCGCGCCCTGCTGCTGCGCGAGGCGGCGGCCTCCCACGTCCTGCTGCTGACCGCCCATCACATCGTCACGGACGGCTGGTCGATGGGCGTGGTCCTGGACGAGCTGTGCACCGCCTACGACGCCCTCGCGCAGGGCGCCCGGCCGGACCTGCCCCCGGTGGCCACGCAGTACCCGGACTTCGCCGTGTGGCAGTGCGAACAGCTCTCCGGGCCCCGCCTCGAACGCCATCTCGCCTACTGGCGGTCGCAGTTGGCGGGTGCCGTGGCGCCCGAACTGCCCCTGGACCGGCCCCGGCGCGGCGCGGAGGCGGGCGAGGGCGCCGTCCACACGTTCACGGTCCCCGCCCCCCTCACCGCGCGGCTGCGCGACCTCGCCGCGGAACGGCACAGCACCCTCCACACCGCCCTGGTCGCCGCCACCCAGGCCCTGCTGGCCCGCTGGTCGGGGCAGGACGACATCACCGTCGGCTCCCTCACGCCCGGCCGCTCCCGCACCGACCTCGAACGGACCGTCGGCTTCTTCGTGAACACCGTCGTCCTGCGCACCCCGGTGGACGCGTCCGGCTCCTTCCGCGACCTGCTCGCCACGACGGCCGGCACGGTCAACGACGCCTTCGCCCACGGCGACACGCCGTTCGAGCGGATCGTGGAGGCGGTCGGCGCACCCCGCGAGGCGGGCCGCAACCCGCTGTTCGACGTGATGGTCCTGCTGCACCCCGACCCGCCCGCCGCCACCGCCCCGCGCGGCCTCGCCACCGCCCCGGTCACCGTGCCCCGGCAGGCCGCCACCTTCGACCTGAGCATCGAGTTCGTGCCGGACGGCGCGGGCCTGACCGGCCTGCTGGAGTACCGCACCGACCTGTTCGACCCGGCCACGGCCGAGCGGCTCGCCGGACAGCTGCTGCGCCTGCTCCAGGGCGCCGCCCAGGCACCGGACCGCCCGCTGGGCAGCCTGCCCCTGCTGTCCGAGGACGAGCTTCGGCGTGTCGTCCAGGACTGGAGCACCGGCCCGCACCACCCCGGGGACGACCTCACCTACGCGGCGGTCTTCGAGCGCCGCGCGGCCCGCACCCCCGGCGCCCTCGCCCTCGTCGCGGGCGGCGAACGGCTGGACTACGCCACCCTCAACGCCCGCGCCAACCGGCTCGCCCACCACCTCGTCACGCTCGGCGCCGGCCCCGAGCGGCTGGTCGCGCTGCGGCTGCCGCGCACCGCCGACATGATCGTTGCGATCCTCGCCGTCTGGAAGTCCGGCGCCGGCTACCTGCCGCTGGACCCGGCCCTTCCCGAGGAACGCGTCCGGTACCTGCTGGACGACACCCGCCCGGCCCTGGTCCTGGACGAGGCCGCCGTGCGCGCCGTACCCGCCGGCGTCCCGGACACCGACCCCACCGACGCCGACCGGCGCGCCCCGCTGGACCCCGACCACCTCGCGTACGTCATCCACACCTCCGGCTCCACCGGCCGCCCCAAGGGCGTCGCCGTGTCCCACCGCTCGGCGGCGCACCTGCTGGCCGCGCACCGGGCCGGCTTCGTCGCCGAGGCGGGCGGCGGCCCGCTGCGGGTCGCGCTCACCGCGTCGTTCTCCTTCGACACCTCCCTCGAAGGCGTGCTGCTGATGGCCGACGGCCACCCGCTGCACCTGGTCGACGAGGCGACCCGGATGGACCCGGCCGCCCTGGTCGCGTACGTCGTCGAGCACCGCGTCGACTTCCTCGACGTCACCCCGTCCTACCTGCGGCAGCTGCTGCCCGCCGGACTGCTCACCGACCCGCGGCACCGCCCCCGGGTCCTCATGCTCGGCGGCGAGGCGGTCGGGTCCGCGCTCTGGCGCGACCTGGCCGCCCACCCGGACGTGACCGCCCACAACTTCTACGGCCCCACCGAGTGCACGGTCGACGCGCTGTCCTGCCGTGTCGACGGCGGCGACCGCCCCCTGGTCGGGCGCCCCCTGCCCGGCGTGCGCGCCTATGTGCTGGACGACCGGCTCCAGCCGGTGCCGCCCGGCGTCGGCGGCGAACTCTACCTCGCGGGCGCCCAGCTGGCCCGCGGCTACACCGGCCGGCCCGGCCTGACCGCCGCCCGCTTCCTCGCCGACCCCTACGGGCCGCCCGGCACCCGCATGTACCGCACCGGCGACCTGGCCCGCTGGACTCCCGACGGCCGCCTGGACTACCTCGGCCGCGCCGACGACCAGGTCAAGGTGCGCGGCCACCGCATCGAGCCCGGCGAGATCGAGGCCGCCCTGCTCGCGCTGCCCGGCCTCGCCGCCGCCGCGGTCACCGCCGTACCCGACGCGCACGGCCACACCCGCCTCGCCGCCTACGTCGTCCCCGCGCCCGGCGCGCCCCGGCCCGCCCCCGCCGACCTGCGCGCGGCCCTGCGCCGGGTGCTGCCCGACGCGCTGGTGCCGTCCTCCTTCACCCCGCTCGACGCGCTGCCGCTGACCACCAGCGGCAAGCTGGACCGCCGCGCCCTGCCCGCGCCCGACATCGCACCGGGGGAACGGGAGTTCGTCGCCCCCCGCACCCCCGACGAGGAGACCCTGTCCGCCGTCTGGGCCGAGGTCCTCGGCGTGGAACGGGTCGGCGTCACGGACAACTTCTTCGAGCTGGGCGGCGACTCGATCCTGAGCATCCAGGCCGTCTCCCGGGCCCGCGCGGCGGGCCTCAGGATCGGCTCCCAGGACGTCTTCCGGCACCAGACGGTCGCCGACCTGGCCGCCGCCGCGGCCCGCCGCACCGCCGACCTGCCCGCACCCCGGCGCCCGCACGAGGACGGGCCCGCCCCGCTGACCCCGGTCCAGGAGTGGTTCTTCGCCACGCACGGCCCCTTGCGGCACTTCAGCATGTCGATGCTGCTCGACCTGCCCCACGACCTCGACGAGCGGGCACTCGAACGGGCCCTGGACGCCGTGGTGGACCGGCACCCTTCCCTGCGCGCCCGCTTCACCCGCACCGGGGACACCTGGCGGCAGCACCCCGGCACCGGCCCGGCCACCGGACTGCTGACCCGGTACGGTCCCGGCACCCCCACCGCCGAGGCCGCCGACGCCGCCCGCGCCGCCCTGGACCCGGCCGCCGGAACCCTGCTGCGCGCCGCCCTGCTCACCGGCGGTCAGCGCCCGCGCCTGTTCCTCACCGCCCACCACCTGGCCGTCGACAGCGTGTCCTGGCGGGTCCTGCTCACCGACCTCGAACAGGCCTACCGGCAGGCCGCGGCCGGGGAGGAACCCCGGCCGGAGCCCGAGCACACCCCGTTCGCCGACTGGGCGCGCCGGCTGGCCGAGCGGGTCCGGGCCGGCGACCTGGACGACGACCTGCCCCACTGGGCGCAGGAGACCGCGCACCCGCGCACCCCGCTCCCCGTCGACCTGCCCGGCACCCCGCTCGCCGGGTCCCTCCGCACCGTCCGCACCCGGGTCGACCGCGCCACCACCGAGGCGCTGCTGCGGCGGGTGCCGGGCGTCTACCGCACCCAGGTCAACGACGTGCTGCTGAGCGCGCTGGCCCGGGTGCTGGCCGACTGGACGGGCGAGGACCGGGTCACCGTGGCGCTGGAAGGACACGGCCGGGAGGAGGACCTGGCCGAGGGCGCCGATCTGTCCCGCACGGTCGGCTGGTTCACCACCCAGTACCCGGTCACCCTGACCCCGGCGGGCCCCGCCGACTGGGGGGCCACCCTCAAGGCCGTCAAGGAGCGGCTGCGCGCCGTGCCGCGTCGCGGCCTGAGCTACCAGGCGCTGGGCCACCTCGGCTCGCCCCGGCCCGACGCCGGAGCCCTCGGTGAACTCCCGCTGCCCCAGGTCTGCTTCACCTACCACGGCCAGTGGGAGGCGCCCGCCGGCGGGGACTTCGCGCCCGTCGCCGACCTGCCCGGCCGGGACATGGACCCCGGCGCGCCGCTGGACCACCTCCTGGACGTCTCCGCCCTGGTCGCCGACGGCGAGCTGGAGATCACCTGGCACTACAGCGACCAGGTGCACCGGGCCGGCACCGTACGTCGGCTGGCCGACGGCATGGTGCGGGCGCTCGCCGCCGTCGCCGAGCACTGCGCCACCCCCGGCGCGGGCGGCCGTACCCCCTCCGACTTTTCGCTGGCCCGCCTGGACCAGGCCGGTGTGGACCGTCTGGCGGGCGACGGCCGGGACGTCGAGGACCTGCTGCCGCTCACCCCGCTCCAGGAGGGCATGCTCTTCCACCGGCTGGTCGGCGGACCGGACGACGTGTACGTCGACCAGGCCGCGCTGCTGCTCGACGGGGTGGCCGACCCCGACGCCCTCGCCCGGGCCTGGCAGCGCGTGACCGACCGCACGCCCGCCCTGCGCACCTCGGTGGTGTGGGAGGACGTACCGGTGCCGCTCCAGGTCGTGCACCGCCACGTCACCGTGCCTGTCGAACAGGTGGACTGGCGGGACGTGGACGCCGGGGAGCGGGCCGAGCGGCTGGACCGGCTGCGCGCCGACGACCTCGCGCGCGGCCTGGACCTCGGTACGGCCCCCCTGATGCGGCTCACCCTCGTCCGGCTGCCCGAGGACCGGCTCCAGCTGCTGTGGACCTCCCACCACCTGATCCTGGACGGCTGGAGCCTGGCCCAGGTGCTCACCGACGTGTTCGCGCAGTACACGGCGCTCACCACCGGCGCCGGGCCGCGGCCCCCGGTACGGCGGCCGTTCGCCGACTACGTGCGCTGGCTCGCCGGCCAGGACACCGAGGCCGCGCACGCCCACTGGCGGACCGTCCTCGCCGGGTTCGCCACCCCCACCCCGCTGCCCGCCGACCGCGTCCGCCGCCCCGGCCACGAGACCCGCTCCGCGGGCGTGCACACGGCCGGGCTCTCCGACGAGGTCTCGGCCCGGCTGGCGCGCACCGCCCGCGCGGCCGGACTCACCCTGGGCACCGTCGTGCAGGGCGCCTGGGCGCTGCTGCTGTCCCGCTACAGCGCCGAGCCGGACGTGCTGTTCGGGACCACCGTCTCCGGACGGCCCGACGACCTGCCCGGCGTCGAGTCGATGGTCGGCATGTTCATCAACACCCTGCCCACCCGGGTCCGCGTGGACGGCGGCCGGACCGCCACCGCCTGGCTGCGGGAGCTCCAGGAGGCGCAGGCCGAGGCGCGGCGGTACGCGGCGGTGTCCCTCGCCGAGCTGACCTCGCTCAGCGACGTGCCCGCCGGCAGCCCCCTGTTCGACAGCATGGTGACGTTCGAGAACTACCCCTTCGACCAGGCCCGTTCGGCCGGCTCCGGGATACGGCTGGCGGACGTCTCCGCCCGCGACGCCACCAACTACGCCCTCGTGCTGCGCGCCTACCAGGGCGAGCGGTTCGGCTTCGACCTCGCCTACGACCCCGGTCTGTTCGACACCACGACCGTGCGCGCCCTCGCCGACCGGCTGTGTCTGCTGCTCACCGAGCTGGCCGACGACCCCGGCCGGCCCGTGCGCGCGCTCGCCTGGACGACCGCCGAGGAGCGGCGGCGGATGCTGGCCGACTGGAACGGCACCGAGGAGGGCCGGCCCGCCGACACCCTGGACGCCCTCTTCGCCGCCCAGGCCGCCCGCACCCCCCACGCCGAGGCCGTCGCCTGCGGCGATGACCGGCTCGACTACGCCACCCTGGACGAGCGCTCCGGCCGGCTCGCGCACCGGCTCGCCGAACTCGGCGCCGGACCCGAGATGTTCGTGGCGCTCGCCCTGCCCCGCTCCACCGACCTCGTCGTGGCCGTCCTCGCCGTCCTCAAGACCGGCGCCGCCTACCTGCCCATCGACCCCGCGCTGCCCGCCGGACGCGTCCGGGACCTGCTCGCCGACGCCGGCCCGGTGGCGCTGGTGACCACCACCGACGCCGGCACCACCGTGCCCGTCCTGCGGCTGGACGACCCCGGTGTCCGGGCCGACCTGGCCCGCCGCCCGGCCGCCGGCCCGGCCCGCCGCGCGCTGCCCGAGAGCCCCGCGTACGCCATCTACACCTCCGGCTCCACCGGCCGCCCGAAGGGGGTCGTCGTCCCGCACGCCAATGTGGTCCGGCTGTTCACCCGCACCCGGCACTGGTTCGGCTTCGGACCCGACGACGTGTGGACCCTGTTCCACTCCTACGCCTTCGACTTCTCCGTGTGGGAGTTGTGGGGCCCGCTGCTGCACGGCGGCCGGCTCGTCGTCGTCCCCGAGGACACGGCACGCTCCCCGGAGGACTTCCTGCGGCTGCTCGCCGACGAACAGGTCACCGTCCTCAACCAGACCCCCTCCGCCTTCCACCCCCTGATCCGCGCCGACGCCGAACTGCCCGACGTCAGCGCCCGGCTGGCGCTGCGCACGGTGGTCTTCGGCGGCGAGACGCTGGACGTGGGCCGGCTCGCCGACTGGTACGCCCGCCACCCGGACACCGCGCCCCGCCTGGTGAACATGTACGGCATCACCGAGACCACCGTGCACGTCACCCACGCCGCGCTGGACCGCCGAACGGCCGGCGCCGGCATCGCGAGCCCCATCGGCACCGGCATCCCCGACCTGCGGATCTACGTCCTCGACGAGGCGCTGCGGCCCGTACCGCCCGGCGCCGTCGGCGAGCTGTTCGTCGCCGGCGAGGGCCTGGCCCGCGGCTACCTGAACCGGCCCGGCCTCACCGCGACCCGCTTCCCCGCCGACCCGTTCGGCCGGCCCGGCACCCGCATGTACCGCACCGGCGACCGGGCCCGCTGGCGGGCCGACGGCACCCTGGAGTACCTGGGCCGCGCCGACCAGCAGGTGAAGATCCGCGGCTACCGCATCGAGCCCGGCGAGATCGAGGCCGCCCTGCACCGCCACCCGGGCGTGGGCGCGGCCACCGTCGGCGTGTACGAGGACACCGCCGGGACGCGCCGGCTGGTCGCCCACGTCGTCGGCACCGGCAGCGGCGACCGCGCCCTGCCGCCTCCGCCGGCCGCCGAACTCCGGGCCCACCTGGAGGCGTTGCTGCCCGCGCACATGGTGCCGGCCGCCTATGTGCCGATGGCCGCGCTGCCGCTCACCGTCAACGGCAAGCTCGACCGGCGCGCCCTGCCCGCGCCCGGCCCCGACGGCTTCGCCGCCGACGGCACGCGGACCCCGCCGCGCACCCCGGCCGAACGACTGGTCGCCGCCGCGTGGGCGGACGTCCTGGACACCGACGAGGTCGGCGCCGACGACGACTTCTTCGCCCTCGGCGGCGACTCCATCCTCGCCGTCCGCGTCACCTCCCGGCTGCGCGCCGCCTTCGGCACGGACGTCTCACCCCGGCTGCTGTTCACCCACTCCACGCTGTCCGCCCTCGCGGCAGCGCTGGGCGAGCCCCGGGACGGGAGCGCAGCCGGCACCCTCCCGGCCACCGACCCGGACACCCCGGCGCCCCTGTCGTACGCCCAGCAACGCCTGTGGTTCCTCGACCGGTTCGAGCCGGGCAGCACCGAGTACACGACCCTGTCCGTGCTGCGGCTGCGCGGCCCGCTCGACACCGCCGCCCTGCGCACCGCCCTGGACGGCCTGGTCGCCCGGCACGAGGCCCTGCGCACCACGTTCACCGAACAGGACGGCCAGGCCCGGCAGTCGGTCAACCCCGCACACCCCGTGGACCTGCGGGTCGACGACCTCGCGCAGACCGCCGGCGCGGACGCCGGCGCGGAGAGCGCCCTGGACGCCCTCCTGGAACGCGAGGCCGCCACCCCCTTCGACCTGGCCACCGGGCCGCTGTTCCGGGTCCGCCTGGTGCGGCTCGCCGCCGAGGAGCACGTCCTCGTCCTCGCCCTGCACCACATCGTCACGGACGGCTGGTCCGCCGGTGTGCTGGGCCGGGACCTGGGCGAGCTGTACGCGGCCGCCCTGGAGGACCGCCGTCCCGATCTGCCCGCCCTGCCGGTCCGTTACGCGGACTACGCCACCTGGCAGCGCGCCCGCGCCGAGCGGGCCGAAGCCGAACTGGGCTTCTGGCGCCGGGCGCTGGACGGTGTGGCCCCGCTGGAGCTGCCCACCGACCGGCCGCGCCCGGCCGTCCGCACCCGCGACGGCGCCCTGGTGACCTTCACCCTGCCCGCCGCGCTGACCGAGCGGCTGCGCGAGCGGGGCCGGGAGACCGACGCCACCCTCTACATGACACTCGTGACCGCCTGTCAGGTGCTGCTCGCCCGCTGGGCCGGCCAGGAGGACGTCACCGTCGGCACGGTGACCGCCGGCCGGGAACGGCCCGAACTGCACGACGTCGTCGGCATGTTCGTCAACACGCTGGTCCTGCGCGCCCGGGTCCGCCCCCGACTGCCCTTCCGGGACCTGCTGGCCGAGGTACGCGACACCGTCCTGGACGCGTTCGCCCACCAGGAGGTGCCCTTCGAACGCGTCGTGGACGCCCTTCAGCCCGAGCGGGACACCAGCCGCACCCCGCTGTTCCAGGTCATGGTCGCGCTGCACAACCTCGGCGCCGAGCCGCCCCGGCTGCCCGGCCTGGCCGTGGAGCCGGTGACCCCGCCGGTCCGCAACGCCTCCTTCGACCTCGCCTTCGACTTCGTGGAGACCGACGGCGGGCTCACCTGCCACCTGGAGTACAACACCGGGCTCTTCGACGCCGGCACCGCCGAACGCCTGGCCGTCCGGCTCCGCGTCCTGCTGGAGGCCGCGGCCGAGGACCCGGCGCGGGCCGTGGGCCGCCTGCCGCTGATGACCGACGACGAACGCCGCCGGGTGCTGCGGTTCGGGCAGGGAGCCCGGCTGCCCGAGCCGGACACCACCTTCCCCGCCCTGTTAGAGGACCGGGCCGCCCGCACCCCGCACCACACCGCCCTGGTGGCCCGCGACACCACCCTGGACTTCGCCGCGCTGAACGAGCGAGCCAACCGGCTCGCCCACCACCTCATCGCGCGGGGCGCCGGCCCCGAGGACGTGGTCGCCGTACGGCTCCCGCGCACCTCCGACCTGGTGGTGGCGGTGCTCGCGGTCCTCAAGGCGGGTGCGACCCTGCTCTGCCTGGACCCCGGACTCCCCGGGGAGCGAGCGGACTTCCTCCTGGCCGACGCCCGGCCGCACACCCTGCTGACCGGCCTCGAAGAGGTGCCCTGGGACCGGCTCCCCGCGCACGACCCGGCCGACGCCGACCGCGTCCGGCCCCTGCTGCCCGAGCACACCGCCTACATCGTCTACACCTCCGGCTCCACCGGCCGCCCCAAGGGTGTCGCCGTGGAGCACCGCCAGCTGGTCAACCTGTGCCACGACCACCGGACGGGCCTGCTCGCCCCGCACACCGGCGGCGGGCGGCGGCTGCGGGCCGCGCTCAGCGCCTCCTTCTCCTTCGACACCTCCTGGGAAGGCCCCCTGCTCCTCGCCCTCGGTCACGAGGTCCACCTCGTCGACGAGGACGTGCGCCTGGACCCGCGGGCCTTCTGCGACCAGGTCGCCGAACACCGCCTCGACCTGGTGAACGTCACCCCGTCCTTCCTGCGCGAACTGACCTCCGCCGGCCTGCTCGCCCCCGGCCGCCACCACCCCCGCCTGCTGCTCGTCGGCGGCGAGGCCGTCACCCCGGCCGACTGGCGGGAACTCGCCCGGTCCGAGCGGCGGTCGGGCGTGGCCGTGTACAACATGTACGGCCCCACCGAGTGCACCGTCGACGCCGTCTACGGCCGCTGCGCCGACCGGCCCGACCGCCCGGTCATCGGCCGCCCCGGCGGCAACCTGCGCGCCTACGTCCTCGACGGCGCCCTGCGCCCGGTGCCGCCCGGAGTGCCCGGCGAGCTGTACCTGGCCGGGGCGCAGGTGGCCCGCGGCTATCTGCGCCGGCCCGGCCTCACCGCCGCCCGCTTCCTCGCCGACCCGTTCGGTGCGCCGGGGGAGCGGATGTACCGCACCGGGGACCGGGTCCGCTGGGACCGGGACGGGCTCCTGGAGTTCCTGGGCCGGGTGGACGAACAGGTCAAGATCCGCGGGTTCCGCATCGAGCCCGGCGAGGTGGAGGCGGCCCTGCTGGCCCACCCGGACGTCGCCGACGCCGCGGTCGCGGCGCGCGAACACGCCGGCCGCCTCGTGCTCGTCGGCTATGTGGTGCCCGCCGACGGCCGCGTCCCGTCCGCCGACGGACTGCGGCTGGCCCTGCGCCGCACCCTGCCCGACCACATGGTGCCCGCCGCGTTCGTCCCGCTGGCCCGCATCCCCCGCACCACCAGCGGCAAGACCGACCGGCGCGCCCTGCCCGCCCCGCCCGCCCAGCCCGACAGCGGCACCCCGTACGTCGCCCCCCGGCCCGGTACGGAGGAGCGCCTGGCCGCGATCTGGGCGGACGTCCTCGGCGTCGACCGCGTCGGCGCCCGCGACAACTTCTTCACGCTCGGCGGCGACTCCATCCTGAGCATCCAGATCGTCTCCCGCGCCCGGCAGGCCGGACTCGCCCTGACCACCAAGGACGTCTTCCGCCACCAGACCGTCGCCGAACTCGCCCTCCGTG
Organism: Streptomyces sp. NPDC004658; assembly: GCF_040609555.1. Lineage (NCBI taxonomy): Bacteria > Bacillati > Actinomycetota > Actinomycetes > Kitasatosporales > Streptomycetaceae > Streptomyces > Streptomyces sp. NPDC004658. The sequence continues at coordinate 9,090 of NZ_JBEXKG010000143.1, read as the reverse complement.
TGAGGGAGTCGGCGCCGAGCCCCACCGCGGCCGAGGAGACCGGCGAGGCGCCGCTGACCCCGATCCAGCACTGGTACCTGGACGGCCGCGACCCCGGGCAGCGGCTCCGGTTCACCATGACCCAGCGCCTCGAACTCGCCGCCGGCGCGGACGGGCCGGCGCTGCGGACCGCCGTCGAGGCCCTCGTCGACCACCACGCCGCCCTGCGCACCCGCTTCCGCCGCACCGCCGACGGCTGGCGCCAGGAGGCGCTGCCCGAAGCGCCGGACGGCGTCTTCACCCGGCACGACGTCTCCGGGCTGGACGACACGGCGCTGGACGGCGAGGTCCGGCGGCTCACGGAGGAGGCGCAGGCCGCGCTCGACCCCCTCGCCGGCCGGGTCGTCCGCGCCCTGTTCTTCGACCGGGGCCCGGGACGGAACGGCCAACTGGTCGTCACCGCACACCACTTGGTGATCGACGGGGTGTCCTGGCGCATCCTGCTCGCCGACCTGGAGACCGCCCACGGCGCGGCGGCGGCCGGCCGGCCCGTCGAACTGCCCCCCACGGGCACCTCCTACGGCACCTGGGCCGCCCGGCTCGACCGGCACACCCGCTCCGGCGCCCTGGACGCCGACCTGCCGTACTGGACGCGCACCGGCGCGGCCCCGGCCGGGCTGCCCGCCGGACGGCCCGGCGCCAACACCCACGGCGGCGCCGCCACCCTCACCGTCACGCTGGACGCGGGGACGACCGACGCCCTGCTGCGGCAGGTCCCGGAGGCCTACCGCACCCAGGTCAACGACGTCCTGCTCAGCGCCCTCGGCCGCACCCTGGCCCGCTGGTGCGGACGCGACACCGTCCTGCTCGGCGTCGAGGGACACGGCCGCGAGGACCTGTTCGCGGACGTCGACCTGGCACGGACCGTCGGCTGGTTCACCGCCGAGTTCCCGCTCGCGCTGCGCGTCGACCCGGACGCCGGCTGGCACGACACCCTCCGCTCGGTCAAGGAGCAGCTGCGCGCGGTGCCGCTGCGCGGCCTGAGCCACGGCGCCCTGCGCCACCTCCTGCCCGGCAGCCCCCTCGCCGGCGCCCCGGCGCCGCAGGTCGGCTTCAACTACCACGGCCAGTGGGACGCGGACGCCACCGGCGGGCTGCTGCGCGGCTCCCTGCCCCCGGCCGGCCGGGACACCGACCCGGACGAACCCCGCCCCTACCTCCTGGACGTCACCGGAGTGGTCCAGCGGGGCCGCCTCGAACTCGGCTGGACCTACCCGGCGGCCGTCTACGACGAGGCCACCGTCCGCCGGCTCGCCGACGAGACCCTCGCGGCCCTGCGGGACATCGCGGCCCACTGCGCCCGTCCCGGCGCGGGCGGCCGTACGCCCTCCGACTTCCCGCTCGCCGGCCTCGGCCAGGACCAGCTGGACCGGCTCGTCGGCACCGGCCGGCACACCGAGGACGTCCTGCCGCTCACCCCGCTGCAGTCCGGCATGCTCTTCCACGGCCTCGTGGACACCGAGCACGCCTACTTCGACCGCACGGCCGTACGCCTGTCCGGCGTCGCCGACCCGCACGCGTTCGCCGCCGCCTGGCAGCAGGTCGCCGCCCGCACCCCGGCGCTGCGCAGCAGCGTGCACTGGCAGGGGCTGCCCCACCCGGTCCAGGTGGTCCACCGGCGCGCCGAGCTGCCCGTCACCCACCTCGACTGGCGGGCGCTGACCCCGCGGCGGCGCGCGGAGGCCACCGAGCGGCTGCTCGCCGAGGACCGCGCGGCGGGCATGGACCTCACCACCGCGCCGCTGACCCGCCTCACTCTGGCCGCCCTGCCCGGCGACGAGGTACTGCTGCTCTGGTCGACCCACCACATCGTCCTCGACGGCTGGAGCACCGGGCAGCTGCTCACCGAGGTGTGCGAACGCTACGCCGCCCTCACCGGCGGCCCCGACCCGGCGCCCCCGGCCCGGCGGCCCTTCGCGGACTTCCTGCACTGGCTGCGGGAGCAGGACGAGCAGGCCGCCGAGCGGTACTGGGCCGACGCCCTGGCCGGGTTCACCGCCCGCACCCCGCTGCCGTACGACCGCACGCCCGCCGAGGCCCACCGCGCCCGCTCGGCCGCCGCCGTCCACCACGCGCTGGACGCGGGGGTCTCGCGCCGGCTGCGGGAGACCGCCGCCCGCGCCGGGCTCACCGTCAACACCGTCGTCGAGGGCGCCTGGGCGCTGCTGCTGGCCCGCTCCAGCGGCCGGGACGACGTGGTCTTCGGCACCACCGTGTCCGGCCGCCCGGCCGAACTGCCCGGCGTCGAAGGCATGATCGGCATGTTCATCAACACCGTGCCGGCCCGCGTCCGCGTCCCGGCCGGGCCCGTGCTGCCGTGGCTGCGCGGGCTCCAGGAACGGCAGAGCGACGCCCGCCGCTTCGACTTCCTCGCCCTGCCCCGCATCCAAGCCGTCAGCGACGTACCGTCCGGGGAACCACTGTTCGACAGCATGGTGGTGTTCGAGAACTACCCCGTGGACGAGTCGGCCACGGCCCGCACCGGCGTCCGCGTCGAGGAGGTGCGCGCCGACGACGCCACCACCTTCCCCTGGTGCCTGCGCGCCCACCTCGCCGAACGGCTCGCCTTCGACCTGGCCTACGACCCCGCCCTGTTCGGCCCCGCGACCGCCGAGCACGCCGCCGGCCGGCTCGCGGCCCTGCTCACCGCCCTCGCCGACGGGTTCGACACCGACCTGGCCGGCCTGGACCCGCTCACCCCGGCCGACCGCGCCCTGCTGGCCGCCTGGAACACCACCGCCCGCCGGGCCGCCCCGCGCAGCCCCGTGGACCTGTTCGCCGAGCAGGCAGGCCGCACCCCGGACGCGATCGCGGTCCGCGACGGCGCGCGCGAACTGACGTACCGGCAGCTGGCCGACTGGTCCCGCGCGCTCGCGGCCCGGCTGGTGGCGGGCGGGCTGGCGGCCGAGGACCGGGTGGCGCTGCTGATGGACCGCTCCGCCGAACTCGTCGTCGCCCAGCTCGCCGTGCTCATGGCCGGCGGCGCCTACGTCCCCGTCGACACCCGGGCCCCCGAGGAGCGCCGCCGCACCCTGCTCGCCCAGGCGGGCGCCACCGTCCGGCTCACCGCGGCCGAGGTGACCGCCGCCCGCACCGGCGCCGGCACCGGACACGGGCCCACACCGGCCGCCGACCCCGACCGGCTGGCGTACGTGATGTTCACCTCCGGCTCCACCGGCCGGCCCAAGGCGGTCGCCGTACGGCACCGGGACGTGGCGGCCCTCGCCACCGACGGCCGGTTCGCCGGCGGAGTGTGCGCACGGGTGCTGCTGCACTCGCCGGTGGCCTTCGACGCCGCCACCTTCGAGGTGTGGGCGCCGCTCCTGAACGGCGGCCGCGTCGTCGTGGCACCGGGTGGCGGCGTCGACGCGGCCCTGGTGCGCCGGCTGACCGCCGACGGCGAGCTGACGGCCCTGTGGCTGACCGCCGGACTGTTCCGGCTGCTGGCACAGGACGCCCCCGACTGCTTCCGCGGCCTCGCGCAGGTGTGGACCGGCGGCGACGTCGTGCCCGCCCAGGCCGTGCGCCGGGTGCTGGCCGCCTGCCCCGGCCTGACCGTCGTCGACGGCTACGGCCCCACCGAGACCACCACCTTCGCCACCTCCTGCGCCCTCACCGACCCGGCCGAGGTTCCCGACACCGTGCCCATCGGCCGGCCGCTGGACGACATGCGGGTGCACGTCCTCGACGCCCGGCTGCGGCCCGTACCCCCGGGCTGCCCCGGCGAGCTGTACCTGGCCGGCGAGGGCGTCGCCCGCGGCTACCTGGGCCGCCCCGGCGACACCGCGGCCCGCTTCCTCGCCGACCCCTGCGGCCCGCCCGGCGCCCGGATGTACCGCACCGGCGACCTGGCCCGGCGGCGGCCGGACGGCACCGTCGAGTTCCTGGGCCGCGCCGACGACCAGGTGAAGATCCGGGGCTTCCGGGTGGAGCCCGGCGAGGCCGAGGCCGCCCTCGCCGCCCACCCGGGCGTCGTGGACGTGGCCGTGGTGGCCCGCGAGGACCGGCCCGGCGCCAAACGGCTCGTGGCCTACGTCGTCGGACCGGCCGGGCAGGACGCCGAGGAGCTGCGGGACTTCGCCGCCCGCACCCTGCCCGACTACCTCGTACCCGGTGCCGTCGTCCCGCTCGCCGCGCTCCCGCTCAGCCGCAACGGCAAGGTCGACCGGGCCGCCCTGCCCGCGCCGGAGACCCGGCCGGAGCGCACCCGGGCCGAGCCGCGCACCGAGGCCGAGCGCCGCACGGCGGCCGTCTTCGGCGAGGTGCTGGGCAGCGAACCGCCCGGCGTGGAGGACGACTTCTTCCAGCTCGGCGGCGACTCGATCCTCAGCATCCGGCTCGCGTCCCGGCTCGCCGAGACCTTCGACACCGACGTCACCCCGCGCGCGGTGTTCACCCACCCCACCCCGGCCGGACTGGCCCGCCTGCTCGACGCCCGGCGGGGCACCGGCCGGTCGGCGATCGCCCCGGCCGCCGATGACGGGGTCGCGCCGATGTCGTACGCCCAGCAACGCCTGTGGTTCCTGGAGGAGTTCGCGCCCGGCGGCGCCGAGTACGTGACCGCGCTCGCCCTCCGGCTGCGCGGCACCCTGGACACCGGCGCTCTGCGCGCCGCCCTCACCGCCCTGGCGGCCCGGCACGCGTCGCTGCGCACCACCTTCGACACCGTCGACGGGCACGGCGTCCAGCGCGTCCACCCGCCCCACGACGTGCCGCTGCCCGTGCGCGACCTGTCCCAGGCCGCCGACCCCGGCTCCGCCCTGCGCGGGCTGCTCGCCGAGGAACGCTCCCGCCCCTTCGACCTGCGGCAGGGGCCGCTGCTGCGCGCCGGACTGATCCGGCTGGCCGAGGACGACCACGTGTTCACCCTCACCCTGCACCACATCGTCACCGACGGCTGGTCCACCTCCGTGCTGCTCGGCGACCTCGCCCACCTCTACCGCGCCGAACTCGGCGCGGCGGCAGCGGACCTGCCGCCGCTGCCGGTGCGGTACACCGACTACGCCCGCTGGCAGCGCGCCCCCGGGGAGTCCGGCACGGACGAGCACCTGGCCTACTGGAAGCGGCAGTTGGCCGGCACAGCACACCTGGAGCTGCCCACCGACCGGCCCCGGCCGCCGGTGCGCACCAGTGCCGGCGCGACCACCCGGCTGGTCGTGCCCGCCCGGACCGTCCGGCGGCTGAACCGGCTCGCCCGGGACCACGGCACCACCCTGTTCACCACGCTCGTCGCCGCCGCCCAGGCCTACCTCGCCCGGCTCTCCGGCGCCGACGACATCGCCGTCGGCACCGTCACCTCCGGCCGCGACCGGCCCGAGACGCAAGGCCTCGTCGGGTTCTTCGTCAACACCCTGGTACTGCGCTCCCGGGCCGGCGCCGAGGAGCCCTTCACCGGGTTCCTCACCGCCGTACGGCAGACCGTCCTCGACGCCTTCGCCCACCAGGACGTGCCGTTCGAACGGATCGTGGACGAGGTGGACCCGGTCCGCGACACCAGCCGCAGCCCCCTCTTCCAGGTCATGGTCGTCCTGCAGAACACCCCGGCCGCCGCTCTCGACCTGCCCGGGCTGGACGTCACCGACGTCGAACCGGAGTCCGAGCAGGCCGCGTTCGACCTCACCCTGGAGTTCGCCGAGACCGGCGACGGAGCCCTGCACGGCCTGCTCACCTACAACACCGACCTGTTCGACCCGGCCACCGCCGAACGGATGGCCGGACAGCTCGGCACCCTGCTGCACGCCGTCGCCGAGGACCCGGACCGGCCGCTCGGCGCCCTGCCGCTGACCTCCGACGACGAACTGAAGACCCTCCTGGACCAGGGCCGCGGCACCTTCCGCCCGGTGCCCGAGACGACCCTGCCCGCCCTGTTCGAGCGGCAGGCGGCCCGCACCCCGGACGCGGTGGCCCTGGTGGACGGCGACCGGGAGCTGACCTACGCGGAGGTCGACCGGGCGGCGAACCGGCTGGCCCACCGGCTCGTCCGGGACGGCGTCGGACCGGAGCGCGTGGTCGCCCTGGCCCTGCCCCGCTCGGCGGCGACGGTCGTGGCCCAGCTCGCCGTGGCCAAGGCCGGCGGCGCCTTCCTGCCCGTGGACCCCGGCTACCCGCCGCAGCGCCGGGACTTCATGATCCGGGACGCGGGCGCCCACCTGGTCCTCGGCGACCCGGCCGAGGTGTGGGCCGCCGACGGGCCGGACACGGCGCCCACGGACACCGACCGCACCGCGCCCCTCACCCCCGCGCACCCCGCCTACGTGATCTACACCTCCGGCTCCACCGGCACGCCCAAGGGCGTGGTGGTCACCCACCGCGGCCTCGCCTCCTTCGCCGCCGCGGCCGCCGAACAGTACGCGGCCGGCCCCGGCGACCGGGTCCTGCAGTTCGCCTCGCCCAGCTTCGACGCCTCCGTGCTGGAGCTGTGCGTCTCCCTGCTCAGCGGGGCCGCGCTGGCCACCGGCGAGGAGGGGCCGCTGGTCGGGGAGCGGCTCGCGGAGGTGCTCGCCGAGCGGCGCGTCAGCCACACCCTGATCCCCCCGGCGGCGCTGGCCACCGTCCCGCCGGGGACCGCCGCCGCCCTGCCCCGCCTGCGCACGCTCATCGTGGGCGCCGAGGCCTGCCCGGCCGACCTGGTCGACACCTGGGCACCCGGCCGCCGGATGATCAACTCCTACGGGCCGACCGAGGCCACCGTCGTCGCCACCTGGACCGGCCCGCTCACCCCCGGCACCGGCGCCCCGCCCATCGGCCGCCCCGCAGGCGGCATCCACGTCCGCGTGCTCGACGCCGCCCTGCGCCCCGTACCGCCCGGCGTGACCGGGGAGCTGTACCTCGCCGGACCCGGACTCGCCCGCGGATACCTGGGCCGGCCGGGACTGACCGCCCAGCGGTTCGTCGCCGACCCGTTCGGCGCGCCGGGGGAGCGGATGTACCGCACCGGCGACCTGGTCCGCTGGACCGCCGACGGTCTGCTCCGGTTCGCCGGACGCGCCGACGACCAGGTCAAGCTGCGCGGCTTCCGCATCGAGCCCGGCGAGATCGAGAGCGCGCTGCGGCGCAGCCCGCTGGTGCGGGACGCGGTCGTGGCCGTACGCGCGGGGGAGACGCCGGACGCGCCGGCCCGGCTGGTCGCCTACGTGGTCCCGGAGCAGGGGTCCGCCGCCGGGACGCCGGCCGCCGACCGGTCCGTCGCCGATCCGCCCGCCGCCGGGTCACCCGTCGGTGAGCCGCGGCCGCCCGCCGGTCAATCACCGCTGCCCGTCGGCGAGTTGCGGCTGCACCTGGCCGGGCTACTGCCCCCGCACATGGTGCCGTCCGTCTTCGTACCGCTCGACCGGCTGCCGCTCACCCCGAACGGCAAGACGGACCGGCGGGCCCTGCCCGCGCCCGGCCCCGCCCAGGCCGTGGACGGCCCGCGGACCGCGCCGCGCACCGACACCGAACGCCGCATCGCCCGCATCTGGGCCGACGTGCTGGGCATCGAGGAGGTCGGCGCCGACGACAACTTCTTCGCGCTCGGCGGCGACTCCATCCTCAGCATGCAGGTCGTCTCCCGGCTGCGCCGCGACGGCCTGCACGTGGCCACCCGCGACCTGTTCACGCACCAGACCGTGGCCGGACTCGCCACCGTCGTCCGGGCCGCGCCCCAGCGGTCCGGGGACGGCCCGGTCACCGGCGAGGTACCGCTCACCCCCATCCAGGAGTGGTTCCTGACCACCCCGCGCGCCGCCCACCACCACTTCAACCAGTCGGCGCTGCTGGAACTCGACGGCACCCCCGACCCGCGGGCGCTGCGCGCCGCCCTGGACGCGCTGCTGGAGCACCACGACGCCCTGCGCATGCGGTTCACCCGGGACGCGGACGGCTGGCGGCAGTTCAACCCGCCGCCCGCCGCCGGCCCCGGCATCCTCGTCCGGCACGACCTGACCGGGCTGTCCGCCGAGGAGGCCGACGCGGCCATGGCGAAGGCCGCCGACGAACTGCACGCGAGCTTCGACCTGGCCCGGGGCCCGCAACTGCGCGCGGCCCTGTTCACCGGCGAGCCGGACCGGCCCGCATTCCTCCTCCTCGTCGCCCACCACCTGGTCGTGGACGCCGTCTCCTGGCGCATCCTGCGCGACGACCTGGAGACCGGCTACCGGCAGGCCCTGGAGGGCCGACCGGTCGCGCTGGGCGAGCGCGGCACCAGTTTCCGCGCGTGGTCGCGCGGGCTCGCCGCGTACGTCGCCGAAGGCCGCCTCGACCACGAACTGCCCTACTGGGAGCAGGCGGTGGACAGCGAACCCGCACCGCCCGCCCCCACCGCCCCCGGACCGGCCGCCACGGTGAGCGTGGAACTCGGCGAGGAGGACACCACGGCCCTGCTGCGCTCGGCACCCACCGCCTACCGCACCCGCGTCAACGACGTGCTGCTCGCCGCCCTCACCCTGGCCCTGGCCCGCTGGACCGGACGCGACCGGGTGCGCCTGGACCTGGAGGGCCATGGCCGCGAGGACCTGCTCGACGGGGTCGACCTGTCCCGCACCGTGGGCTGGTTCACCACCGTCCACCCGGTCGCCGTCCAGGTGCCCGACCCCGGCGACCTCGGCCCCGACCGCGACTGGCGGTCCCTGGTGAAGTCGGTGCGCCGCCAGCTGCGCGCCGTGCCCGGCAACGGCATCGGCTTCGGCGCGCTGCGCACCTTCGGCCCGCCCGAGGTGCGCGAACGCCTCGGCGGCAGCGCGCACAGCCAGGTGGTCTTCAACTACCTCGGCCAGTGGGACGCCCGCCCCGAGACCGCGCGCGGCGGCCTGGTCCGCGCCGAACACGGCTCCCTCGGGCAGGACCACGACCCCAGGGACCCCGGCTCGCACCTGCTGGAGGTGGTGGGCGCGGTGCAGCACGGCCGGCTCGCCTTCACCTGGCACCACCGGCCCGCCGTCCACGACACGGCGACCGTGCGCCGGGTGGCCGAGGAGTTCGCCGAGGCCCTGCGCCACCTCGCCCGGCACGCCAGGGGAGGCCGGTGACGACCTCCCGGCCCCGCGCGGCCCCACGCCGGCGCCCCACCCGGCG
>NZ_JBEXKG010000142.1:0-19921 GCF_040609555.1 Streptomyces sp. NPDC004658 | reverse complement strand
CGGGAGGTGTGCCGTGCGCAGGCGTGAGTCGGCGGGCAGGCGCGGGCGGGCCTGGCGGCCCAGCCGCAACCAGTGGCGTATCGCCGTGTTCGTCGCTGCCGGCCCCGGCAGGGCGTCGAGCAGGGCCGTGACGCGCCGGGGTACGGCGCCGGCCCACGCGGCCGTGCCGTCGTCGGCGAGCACCGCGGCCACGAGTCCCGTCAGAGCCGGGGGAGTCACGCTCATCGGCCCCCGACCTCCGCGTGCGCGGTGCCCGACAGGCGCCACGCCGACTCCGGCCGCCACCGGCCCCACCAGCGCTCCACGCGCACCTCCGCGTCCGCCCGCTCGCTGTTGCGGCACACGGCGGCGGAACCGTCCGGGTCGGTGTAGTCGAGGGCGAGCGTCCCGTCCGGCGGCTGGGTCACCGTCACCTTGATGCGCCGCAGACCCGCACGGCCCTCGACCCGCCAGCGCGGCAGGCCGATGCCCGCCCAGCCCACGGCGGTCCGCTCCGCCCGCCGGGGCCAGGTGCGGCCGTTGCGGTACAGGCGCAGGAACACCAGGGGAGGCAGCCGGTCGAGCCCGCGCCGCATCGACACGGCGGCGACGATCTCCAGGACGTCACCGCCTCCCAGGTCGGCGTGGAGCCAGGCCCAGCGGCGGGCGTTGCCGTGGCCGAAGATGCGGGCGCCGGCGCCGGGCGCGTCCGTGAGCCGCAGCACGCGGGTGCCGTGGCGGACGGTTCCGCTGTAGCGGGCCCGGGCGGCGGGCAGCAGGTGTGTGGCCGGCAGCCAGGGGCGCCGCCAGGACCAGCGGGGGAACGTGTGCAGCGGCGGGCCCTGCCACTCCTCGGTGAGCGCCCAGGAGAACGGCCCGGCCGAGCCGGTCAGCCGGCCGGGCGCGACAGCGACGTCCCCGGCGACGAAGCCGTCGGCCGGGCCGCCCGTGCGGCCCGTCCAGCCGTCCCTCGGACCGCCCTCCCAGGGAACGGGTCCGAAGCGGGCGTGCTCCACCGGGCCCTCCTTCGGGAACACGGCGACCCAGCCGTGCGCGTGGGCGGGGCCGCCGTCGCGCGGGGCGACGAGCTCGTGATGCAGCCAGACACCGCTGCCGGTCGCCGGATCGGTCAGCGTCGTGTACCACACCTCCGTCCGCCCCGGCGTGCCGTCCCAGCGCGGCGCCAGGTACCGGTCCGCGGCGGGCTCGGCCGCACGCGGGAAGCGGAACCCGGCGAGGAAGGGAAGCAGGCCGGTGGCGAGCGGGAAGCGCAGGGTGCCCTCGCCGACGCGCGCGCCGTCCTCGTAGAGCGTGTACGGCAGAACGGTCATCGAGGACAGGGGACGTCTGAGGGACACCGACTTCCAGCCGTCCAGCAGCAGCCGCCGGCCCTCCAGGTCGAAACCGAGCCGGTAGCGGATCCGGCGGCGCGCCACCGGCGAGATCTCCAACTCGCCCTCGGCAGCGGGATCGTCGGCCCGCCCCGCTATCCGGATCCGTCCCGTCAGCCGCGCCCGGGTCGTGCGGTGGGGCAGCATCAGGCGGTCGGCACGGGCCAGCAGGTCCAGTCGTACCCGGCGGTCGGCCCCGTCGTCGGCCAGGCGGACCCGGCCCAGCATCGTCTCCCGGAACGTCGTCCCGCGCGGGGTCACGAGGCGTCCTTGCGGTGCCCGCCGGAGCGCGCGAGCCCTTCGAGCATGATGCGTTCCGTGGCCGACAGGTAGTGCCCGGCGGCGGTGCGGGCCGCGTCCGGGTCGCCGGCCGCCACGGCCTCGACGACCGGTGCCAGGCGGTCGTGCGCGGCCCGGGCGTCCTGGAACGGTCCGGCCAGCGCGGCGCGCACCGGCAGGTACGCGTTGAACAAGGTGTTGGTCAGCAGCACGTACACGCGGTTGCCCGTGGCCCGGGCCAGCGCCCGGTGCACCTCGGCGTCCGCCAGCTGCGCGGGGTCGCCGCCGTCCGCGTCGGCGACGGCCGCCAGCAGCCGGCGCAGTCCGGCGACGTCCGCCGCGGTGGCGCGGGCCGCGGCACGCTCCGCGATCAGCGCACCGATACTGCGGCGGACCTCGAAGATCTCACCGATCCAGTCGGGGCTGTGGCGCACGAGCATGGGCAGCAGGTCGGCCCCGCCGAGGCGCAGGAAGTCCCGTACGCGGGTCCCCACGCCGTGGCGCGTCTCCAGCAGCCCGGATTGCACCAGCCGGCCGAAGGCGTGCTTCAGGGTGGTGCGGGTGACCCCGAAGCCGTCGGCCAGTTCACGCTCGGGCGGCAGGTAGCTTCCGGCCGGGTGGCGCCCGGCGAGGATGTCCTCGCGCAGCCTCCTCTCCAGTACGTCGACGATCGTCTCGCGTGGCAGTGCTTCCACCCCGGCCTCCAGCGGCACAGTCGTTCTGCGGTGAGTGAGTGGCTCAGTGGCTGAGCCACTCAACCAATGCCCGCTCGCGGAGTCAATGCCCGTGACGGAACATGCCGTTGAGTGGAGCAATCACCGGCGCGCCGTGGCCCCGCACACCAGGCTGGACGTCTTGTCGAGTGGCGGTGACAGGAGTCCGTGTGCGAAGACCACGTATGCCGAAGCCTGGACATACCGGTCGGGAGCCGGAGGACGGAGCCGGTGCGCGGACGCGGTTGTCGGCCCCTCCGGCATGGATGCGATGGCTCCCGGTCCTGTACGTCGCGGCCCTTCTGCTGCTGGAACCCGCGACGCCCGTGGAATGGCCGGTCAGCTTCGTGCTGATCGCCCTGCCGCTCGTGGCCGCCTTCGCCCACGGCCCGGTCGTCGTGGGCGGCGCCACCGTGTTCGCCGTCGTCCTGGAAGGGGTGCTCGCCGGCACTCCGTGCTGCGCGGGCCGTGAGGTCGGCTACCTGTGGGACCGCCACTACGTGGCCTCCTACATCTGCACCGGACTGGTCGGCGTTCTCGGCACGATCCTGGCCGCCCACCGCGTCCGCCGCGAGCGCACGCTGGCCGACGTACGCTTCGTGGCCGACATCGCCCAACGGGTCCTGCTCCGTCCGGTTCCGCACCGGATCGGGCATCTCCACCTGGAGAGCCTGTACCTGTCGGCCGACGCGGAGGCACGCATCGGCGGCGACCTGTACGAGGCCGTCCCCACCCGGTACGGCGTCCGGCTGCTCATCGGCGACGTGCGGGGCAAGGGGCTGCTCGCGGTGGAGACCGCGGCGGCCCTGCTCGGCGCGTTCCGCGAGGCGGCACACGACGAACCGGATCTGCCCACGCTGGCCGACCGGGTGGAGACGAGCATGGACCGCAGGGCCGCACTGCTGGGCGGCAGCGAGTCGGGCGAGCGGTTCGTCACCGCCGTCTTCGCGGAGATCCCCCTCGGGGAGCCGCTGATCCGCGTCGTCAACTGCGGCCATCCGCCGCCGGTCCGCATCCGCTCCGGCGAGGTCTGCGAACTGGACAGGGGGCGGTCGGCGCCGCCGTTGAACCTGGGGGTGCTGCTGGGGGAGCCGTACCACGTCGACGCCTACTCCTTGCGGCCCGGTGACCAGCTCCTGCTGTACACGGACGGCATCACGGAGACACGCGACGCGGCCGGCTCCTTCTACCCGCTGCTCCAGCGCCTGCGTTCCTGGTGCTCCCTGCCGCCCCGGGAGCTCCTGGAGCGGCTCCACCACGACCTGCTGGAGTACAGCGGCGACCGGCTCCAGGACGACATCGCGGCGCTCGCCGTCCGCCTCCCCGCCGACGAACCGGCCGTACCGCCCGTGTCACCGCACGCCTGAGCACGGGGTACGGCGCCGCCGCAGCCGGCAGCTCAGAAGGCCGTGTGCGCGAACCAGCGGTCGAGGACGGTGACGTCCCCGGAGACGTCGAAGACGGGCTCCTGGTACGACCGCCGCCTGTAGAGCAGCAGCAGGAGATCCGCGGCCTGCCCGCCCACCGCGACCGTGGCCGGGCCGCGTTCGGCGCCGCCGGCCGACGGCAGCAGCCGGAAGCCGTCCGCGTCCAGCCGCACCCGCCACTCCTCGCCGGCCGCGCCACCGGGTCCCGTGCACCGGAACGCGATGGTCTCGCCGTCGCCGCGCAGCTTCGTCACCCCCGGAGCGAAGACTCCCGCGTGGGGCAGGTTGACGAGGAACTCCTGCACGCCGTCCGCCGCCAGCACCGGGTCGATGTCCGGCTCCCGGCCGACGGCGCGCTCCGCGTCCACCCGGTGCACCAGCGTCTCGCAGAGCATCCGACGGGCCCAGAACCGCGCGTGCCGGTCCTCGCCCCACGCCCACATCGCCGCGTCGGGATCCGTGTCCCGCAGTACGGCCGCCACCTCGGGCACCCCGGCCGCGACCCAGTCGGCGTACGCGTCCGGGTCGTCCGGCAGCCCCAGTTCCACGTCGCGGCTGCGCGGAGGCTCCTGCACGCGCTGGGCCAGCAGTGCGCCGAACCAACGCTGCAACGTGCCCACGTGCCGGGCGAGATCGGCCAGCGTCCACTCGGGGCAGCCGGGCACGGCGCCCGCCGGATCGGCGCCCCGCACCGCCTCGGCGAACCGACGGGTCTCCCGCTCGATCGCCCCGCGGTAGGTGTCGTACGGCAGGGGATGCCCCGCCCCGCTCGTCGTTGCCATCTGCTGCCGCCGTTCTGCCCTGGCACGGATGCCGGCCCGCTCCTCGTGATCAGTGTGCGGGCTGGAGCGCACTCGAAGGCAAATCGGCCCGGCGGGCCGGCGTACCCCCGCCGACACGAACCGCGGTCACGGGATGCGGGCCACCGCCGCGTAGATCCCGCTGCCCTCCGGCGCCGTGTCCGTCTCCGGCGCACCCCACTCCGTGGCGGTCACCAGGCCGGGCGGCACGAGGTCCAGGCCGTCGAAGAAGCGCTCCACCTCCGGGCGCGACCGGAAAGCGAGCTGGATGCCGCCCTTGGCGTACTCGGCGGTGACCTGCGCGGCGAGTTCCGGATAGAGGTCGGACGCGGCGTGCGACAGCACCAGGTGACTGCCGGAGGGCAGCGTCGCGACCAGGTTGCGGACGATGCCGTGGGCGTCCTGCTCGTCGGTGACGAAGTGCATCAGCGCGATCAGCGACAGCGCGATCGGCCGGTCGAAGTCCAGGATCCGGCGGGCGTGCCGGACGATGGAGTCCGGCTCGCGCACATCGGCCTGGATGTAGTCGGTGACCCCTTCGTCGCTGCTGATCAGCAGCGCCTCGGCGTGACGCAGGACGATCGGGTCGTTGTCGGTGTAGACGACCTTCGCCGTCGGCACGATCTCCTGGACGATCTGGTGGAGGTTGGGCGGGGTGGGGATGCCCGTACCGATGTCCAGGAACTGGTCGATCCCCTGTCCGGCGAGCCAGGCGGCGGCTCGGTGCATGAACTGGCGGTTCTGCCGTGCCGCGTCCCGCGCCTCGGCCGGCAGCCGCTCTCCCACGGCCTCGTCGACCGGGTAGTTGTCCTTGCCGCCCAGCAGCCAGTCGTAGACCCGCGCGGGATGCGCCTTGCTGGTGTCGATCTCCAGGGGCGGCGGTGCGTCGGTCGTCATAGCAGCTCCGTTGCGCGGGTGAGCGGTTCAGGCCATGTGTTCGATCATCCTACTCGTATGCCGGGGCTGCCTCGGGCCAGGCGGCGAAAGGAAGTTGGGGCGGGCGGGACACGGTCACGCGTCCCGCCCGCCCCGGTGCTGACCGACGACGTTGGGCTCGATCGCCGTCAGGGGGACGCCGATCGCGGCGCCCCCCTGGTCACGGGCCCGCTTGTCGAAGGCGGCGGGTGGCCGAGTGGTCAGGGCTGGGCGGTCAGTTGGAAGCTCTGGGCGCCCGAGCCGTCACAGGTCCGCTGGGTGAGCTGGACGCTGTCGGTGGCCGTGCCGGACGCGGTCAGGCACTTTCCGCTGTGCCGGGCGGTGAAGTGGTAGCGACCGGTGGCCTCTTTCACCGGCAGCCACTGCTGGTTGGTGCCTCCGCCGTAGGACCACAGCTGCAAGGGCGCGTTGTCGGCCGTGGAACGGTCCACGACGTCGATGACCTGCTGCGGATTGCCGCGAGCGGCGATGCGCGTGTAGCCGCTGTCGGTGGACCGGAACTGGAACTGCTGCGCCGTGGTGGAGTTGCAGGTGTACTGCTGGATGACGGTCCCGTTGGCCGTGCCGGCGGCGCGGGCGTCGACGCACGTGCCGTTCCCGGCGTTGCGCAGCGTGTACCAGGCGGTCTCGGAGATGCCGTCCGTGGGCGGCTGGGACGACGCCGCCCCGCCCAGCCACTTCAGCCCGTCCAGGACGAACTGGTTCTGCGTCGCGCTGGCGAAGGTGGACGACAGGGCCGTGTTCGTGTCGTAGTTCATCGCGTTGTGGCCGAAGTTCGCGTACAGCATCTTGTACTTGGTGTTCGTCCACAGGATCGGGTAGTAGCCGCTGTACCAGGTCTGGTTGGGATCCGTGCCGAGCGGGAAGCTGCTGGGGTCGATGGAGGCCAGGATCTTGATGTCGGGGTTCTGGCGCAGGTCGTTGGACCAGCTGTACCACTCGCTCACCGACGACGTGAAGGTGGCGGGCAGGTTCCGCGTCGAGGGGTGCGTGCGGTCCTCCACGCGCAGGACGGCCGTGGTCGGTCCCCAGGTGTTCGAGCGGAAGTTCCCGCTGCCCAGGAACTGGTTGTGGTACCACGGCCAGCTCTGCGCGTCGGTGGTGAAGGCCGAGACGTGGAAGCCCATCCAGGCGCCGCCATTGCGCATGTACTGCTCGAAGCCCGCGCGTTGGGCGGCCGACTGCGGCAGGTCGTCGAGGAAGAGGACCACCTGGTAGTTGTTGACACCGCCGTTCGCGAGGAGGTCCCAGTCGGTGCTGGCGGTGTAGGTGAAGCCGTTCGCGGCCGCCTGCTGGGGGAACCACTGGTTGGCCTCGCGGACGAAGCTGATGTGTGCGGCGTCCCATGTGCCGTTGTACAGCGCCAGGACGCGGAAGGGCTCCGCGGCCGGCGCGGCCTGGGCGGGTGGCTGCGCTGTCAGGCTGACCAGCGCGGCGAGGAGAAAGGCCAGCCACATGGGGATGCGTGCCGCGCCGGATCTCACCTGTTGCATCCGATGCTCCCTTCTCGGCCGGGCCCGGGAAGGGCCGGGCATGAACGTCGGCGTTCATGTAGGTGCATGCAGGTCGCATGTGCAGAAGCTGCTGGCCGGTGAACCTAAAGGTCTGGACCATACTCGTCAAGAGATGACGACAACAAAGTCCCTTTGTCCTGTGGCGTGTTGAAACCTTGAATCCGGGTACGACCTCCTCGGTGGCGCGGCTCCTGCGGGTGTGCGGGCGGTTGTCAGTTCAGCGCGTCGAGGGCCGCGATGATGTCGGCCGGTTCGGCGCGGGTGGTGTAGTCGGTGTTCACGAAGGCCCAGCGGACGGTGCCGGCGGGGTCGATCACGTACGTGGCCGGCAGTGGCAGGGTGCGCGGGTGGCCGTCGTTGACGCGCTGGAGGTCGAAGCCCAGCCCGTCGTAGACGGCGGCGAGGTCGTCGGGGAGGTCGAAGGCGAGACCGTACTGCTTCGCGGTGTCGGAGCCGATGTCGCTGAGGACGTCGAAGGCGAGGTCGTGCTTCTCGGTGAGGCTGAGGGACTCGTCGGGGATCTGGGGGGAGACGGCGACGAGCCGGGCGCCCCGCGCGGTGATCTCGCTGTGGTGCTGCTGCAGGGCGCGGAGCGCGATGTTGCAGTACGGGCACCAGGCGCCGCGGTAGAAGGTCAGGACCACGGGGCCCGTGGCGAGCAGGTCGTCCAGGGCCACCGTCCGCCCGGTCGCGGAGGGCAGGCGGAAACGAGGGGCCCGGTGGCCGACGCCGAGGGCGCGGTCGGTCTGCCCGGATTCGGCCAGCTCCTGGCCGGCCCGCAGCATCACCTCCCGCACCTCGGCCGGGATCTGCTCCTGGCGGGCCGCGTAGAAGGCGCGTAGTTCGGTGTTGAGGCCGGTCATCTGGTGTCCTCGCTCTCGGTGAACTGCCCGGAGGCGACGGCGGGCCGCACGGTGATGCGCCGTCACCTTTCTTGAAACGCTCGTTCCAAGATAGTGTCACCACAAGAAGCGTCGGTTCAAGACGGCGAGGTGACACATGGCCGACATCAAGCACTTCGACCCGGACACGGTCCTGGACACCGTGGTGCGGCTGTTCTGGAAGCAGGGCGTGGCCACGACCGGGATCCAGGACGTCGTGACCGCGACCGGCCTCAACCGCTCCAGCCTGTACGCCACCTTCGGCGGCAAGCAGGAGCTGTATCTCGCCGCGCTCCGCCGCTACGTGGAGCGGCGGAGCGCGCCCATGTTCCGTCGGCTCGCGCGGGACGGCCGTGGACTGCCCGCCGTCGCGGACTTCTTCGACGGCCTGGTCGATACACGCTGTTCGGGCGAGTACGCCCGCTGGGGCTGCATGGTCTCCAACGCCCACGCCGGTGCCGAGAACGGCGACCCCGGCGTCCGCACCCTCCTCGACCGGCACCACCAGGAGCTGCGGGACGCGATGTACGCCGCGCTCGTCGCGGCCGAGGACCAGGGGCAGCTCGCCGCAGGGGCCGATCCGGCAGCCGCGGCCGATCTGCTGGCGCTGCTCGCCTACGGCGTGAACCTCCGCTCCCGCGCGGGCGCCGACGCCGAGGCGCTGAGGAGGACGGTGACCGCGGCACTGGACTCGATCGGCCGGCGATCCGCGGCCTGAGCAGGGACGCCGTTTCCTCTGTCGGCTCACGCCGGCCCCGCTTCTCCTGTCGGCTTACGCCAGTTCCGGGCGCGCGTCCAGACACATGACCCGGACGGCGTAGCGAGGAAATGATTCCGCGGGTGAAAGCGGGAGGCGGGTGGCGCGTGGGGCCGCCGCGTCCGTGAGCATGGGCGCGTGCCCGGCCGAACGGCCCCGCCGCCCCGGCGGCACAGCTTCTTCCCTCCGCACCCCACGAGGAGTTCGTCGTGCGTGTCCGTCGTCAGCTCACCAGTACCCTCGGTTCCCTCGCGCTCGTGTTCGCCTTCCTGGGCGCCGGCACCGCCACCGCCACCCCGGCGGCCGCCGATCCCTGCGGCTTCTACGAGACCGGCTCCGACGCCTACTACAACCACTGCACCTCCGACGGCTCCCACGTGGTCATCAAGGTCGAGGTGGCCCTGGCCCCCGACTACGAGCGGTGCGTGGGCCCGGGCAGGAGCTGGCTGGGCTCCGCCACCAAGATCCAGGGCGCCCACTACGCGGGCCGCACCTGCTGACGCCGGGCGCGTCGCTCCCGCCGCCGACCGGGGCCGTCCCGTCCGCCCAGGGGCTTCCCCGGTCTGTGCTCCGCGTGCACAGGAACTGTGCTGTGCGTGCACTCTTGCGCGAGTGCCGTCGGACCCGCCGCGGCAAGCTCGGCGGCCCATCCGTGCGCTCGGGAGCCCGTGGCGGTGCGCTGTGAGGCAAAGCGCCCGGCGTTTTCCCGCCCCGGCGGGCCGCCGACGCGTCCGTACCCCTCCGTACGCGCCTCCATCGGGCCGGTCCCGGGCCTCCGGCAGGGCCGTCCGCATCTTGTTGAACATTTGAGCCCCTCCTTTCACGGCTTGTAGAAAGGCCGAGTCAGAGGGAGGGAGACGTCATGGGCGAGCGGCGACTGCGCGTGCGGGTGGGCAGCGACGCGCTGCAGGAACTGATCGAGGAACTCGCGGAACGGCTGCGGCGCTCCGTGGTCGTCGACGACCCCCTGGTCCGGCTGATCTGCTCCAGCCAGCACTTCGGCGACGAGGACCCGGTCCGCATACGCAGCCTGCTGCGGGGCCGGGCCGACGACGTCGCCATCCGGTACGTCCTCGACCAGGGCGTGGCCCGCTGGACGAAGCCGGGCTTCCTCCGGGGCCGCGACGATCTGGGGCTGCTCACCCGCTACTGCGTCCCCCTGCGCGAGCGCGGCGAACTGCTCGGCCTGCTGATGGTCGTCGCGCCGGACGGAACGCTCACCCCCGAGGAGACCGACAGCATCGCGCAGGCGGTGCCGTCGATCACCGCCCAGCTCCGCGCGGACCAACTGGCCGCCACCGCGGGCGAGGTGGACCTGCACGAGACGCTGCAGTCCCTCTTCGGCGCCGGTGAGGCGGCCCGCGCGGCGGCGCGTCGGCAGATCCTGGACGGCGGCGTTCTGCCCGACGCCCCGCACGCGGTGGTGAGCGTCGTCCAGGTCTCCCGCTCGGTGGAGCCGCCGGGGCAGGTGGAGATCGCCCTGCGCGCGTCCCTGGAGCGGTTCGTACGCACCCGCTCGGCGGACGGCGTCATGGCCGCCACGCCGGACGGCGCCGTCCTCCTCCAGGTCTCGGACCGGCCGCTCAGCGCACAGGAACTGGCGGACCAGGCCACGGTGGTCCGGGAGGACCTCGCCGCCTACCTGGACGCCTCGGCGGCCCCCGTCCTCGGTATCGGCGGCACCCACGACGGGCTGGCCGACGCCTGGACCTCGCACGCGCAGGCCCTGGTCGCGGCCCGCGCCGCGCGCCGGCTGCCCCACCTCAAGGGCGTCGGCGCATGGGAGTCCCTGGGCGAACTCGCCGTACTCCTCCACGTACCCGACCACGCACTGACGCCGTCCCTGCTGCCCACGCCGCTCCGCCTGCTGCTGGACAGCCCCGGCGGCCCGCGGCTGGAGGAGACGCTGCGGTGCTTCCTCGAACACGCCGGGTCGATCCCGCGCACGGCCGAAGCCCTGCGGATCCACCGCACATCCCTGTACTACCGGCTGCGTCAGATCCAGGAGATCACCGGCCTCGACCTGGACAGCGGCGGTGACCGGCTGGTCCTGCACCTCGGCCTGCGCACCCTCGAACTGCTGCGCGCTCAGACCGACGCCCAGGCCGCCGGATGAGCGGGTCGCCTCCCGGTGCACGGGAGCGCCGGACGGTGCCGGTGTCCGGGCGGAACCGGGACCGCCCCACGGAATGACGGAATGCGCGCCCGCCGATCACTACGCGGCGCCGGGGTGCGGTACCGGCCCCCTACAGAATGACGAAGATATCGCCGGCCGATCACTACGGAGCGCGGTGGTGCGCCAAAGGCCGGGTGGCACAGAATTCCCGTATGCGGAAGCCGACCTGAGGCCGGCCCCGTGAAACAAAGGCGTAACCCGCCGCCGCCGAGCACGTCGTGGCGGCGGAATGCGAGAAGGAGTCGACATGGGGGCCGTGGAGCAGCTGACGACCGGTGACGGAGTACGCCTGGTCTACCGGGACAGCGGGGGAGAGGGATTCCCTCTGGTCATGCTCCACGGCTGGGGACAGACGCAGGAGATGTTCCGCCACCAGCTGCGGGGACTTTCCCCCGCGCGCCGCGTCATCACCCTCGATTTCCGGGGGCACGGGGTGTCCGACAAACCGCACCACGGTTACCGCATCGCCCGTTTCGCGGCCGATGTGCGGGACCTTGTCGACCACCTGGGGCTCGACCGGTTCGACGCCCTGGGCTGGTCGATGGGGGCCTCGGTGTGGTGGAGCTTCGTCGACCAGTACGGCACCGGCCGTATCCGGCGTCTCGTCGCCGTCGACCAGCCCGCGGCCGTCGCCGCCGTGCCGTGGATGTCGGTCGAGGAGCAACGGCAGTCCGGCGCCATCTTCGACGTGGCCGGTCTGGTCGCGCTCGGCGCGGAACTCGCCGGTCCGGGCGGTGAACAGGCACGCTACGAGTTCGTCCGCGGCATGTTCTCCGGTGACCCCGACCCCGGGATCCTCTCCTTCGTGGCCGAGCAGATCAGCGTCACCCCCGCGTACGCGGCGGTGCCCCTGCTCTTCGACCACTGCGCCCAGGACTGGCGTGACGTGCTGCCCCGCATCGACGTGCCGACGCTGGTCATCGGATGCGACGGCAGCCACGTCCACCCGCGGTCGCAGCGGTTCGTCGCCCAGCGGATCCCGGGCGCACGGCTCCATGTCTTCCCGACCACGGTGGCCAACTCGCACTTTCCCTTCCTGGAGAATCCGCCGGCTTTCAACGACGTCGTCGGCGCATTCCTCTCCGAGCAGCCGGATCCGGCGCATCACGCGGACGTGAACGCCTGAATCCGGCTTCCATTCCGAACAACCGAACAACGCAAAGGAAACGACGGGAGCCCGATGTGACCCGGTCGATCACCCCCGCCATGCCCGAAACTTTCGCACACGAGCCGTCCGGCACAGACCCGGGAAATGACGCAGGCTCTTTCATCGACCTGCCCTGGCCGACCGCCGGCGACGACGACCACCTCTGTCTGGCCGTCAACGTCTCCGACGACACGGTGCATTTCCCGGACGATTCCCCCCTGCGGCTGGAACCCGGCGACTTCGTCATCGGCGCCGCCTTCCACCCCGGCCTGCTGTCCCGCAGCGGCGATCTGGCCCTCTTCCGGATCCCCCTGTGCCTGCTGGACGCCTCGGCGGCCGACCTGCGCGAGGTCTCGCACACCCGCCTCAGCGGTCGCAGCGGCCTGGCGTCGCTGGTCTCGCAGTTCCTGACCGCCCTCGCCGGAACGCCGCGCCACCAACGCCTGGCCGGCGGCCGTCGCCTCGCCCTGAACACGGCCGACCTGGTGGCCCTCCTCGTCGGGGACGTCCTTCAGACGCGCGGACGGCGCGCCGCCCCCGGCAGCCACGAGATGCTGACCCGGATCCAGCAGCACATCCAGGACAACCTCATGGACCCGGACCTCGCACCCGAGTCGATCGCCCGGGCACACCACATCTCGGTGCGCTACCTGCACAAGCTCTTCCAGTCCCGCGGCACCACCGTGAGCGCCTGGATACGGCAGCGCAGACTCGACGCCTGCCGTGCCGAACTGCGCGCGCGGCGCCGTACCGTGGCCGCCGTCGCCCACAGCTGGGGCTTCGCCAGCCCCTCCCACTTCAGCCGCCTCTTCCGGCAGACGTACGGCATCACCCCCAAGGAGTGGCAGGCCAGCGCGTCCTGCGACGCCTGAGCCGCCCCCACGCAGGCGCCCGCCCCGCCGTCGGCACACCCGTGAACCGGGAAGGAACCCCATGCCCGCCACCCCCACCGTCGTCCTGGTCCACGGAGGGTTCGCCGACACGGCGATCTGGTTCGGCGTCGTCGCCGAGTTGCACCGCCACGGCATCCCGGTCGTCGCCCCGCCGAATCCGCTGCGCGGCCTCGCGGCCGACGCCGCGCACATCGCGTCGGTGGCCGCTCAGATCGACGGCCCTGTCGTGCTGGCCGGGCACTCCTACGGCGGCGCCGTGATCACCGTGGCGGGCACCGCCGACAACGTCGCCGCCCTGGTCTACATCGCCGCCCACGTCCTGGAGGAGGGGGAGAGCCTCGGCGAACTGCAGGCCGGATTTCCGGCCGCCGAGGCGGCGGTCGACCTCCAGCGGTGGAGCTATCCCGTTCCCGGTGGCGGTGAGGGCACCGAGGTCACCCTCGACGTCGAGGCGTTCCCGACGGTGTTCGCCGCCGATGTCTCCGCCCCGGTCGCCAGGGTGCTCGCCTCCTGCCAACGCCCGCTGGCCCTCGCCGCCTTGGAGGAGAAGGCCACGGCCGCCGCCTGGCGGACCAGACCCTCGTGGGCCCTGGTGGCCGGCGCGGACCGGGTGATCGCTCCGGAGGTGGAGCGCTTCGGTGCCGCGCGGGCCGGAGCGGGCGTGGTCGAGATCGAGGGTGCCTCGCACGCCGTCCCCCTCTCGCAGCCCACGGCCGTGACCCGGCTCATCCGCGACGCCGTCCACGCGGTGAGCTGACCCGGCCCACGTCCGCCCCCACGACCCCCCCACGCCCCCCCACGGACCCCCTGGGATCACCACGCAGCCGAAAAGGAAGGACCAGCCGATGACGACACAGCTCAAGCCGCTTCTGCGGACGTGGGAATGGCAGGCCGAGGCCGCCTGCCGGGGCATGGACAGCTCGGTGTTCTTCTCACCGCCCGGTGAACGGGGCTCCGCGCGGCGCCGGCGCGAGCAGAAAGCGCAGGAGATCTGCCGGTACTGCCCGGTGCGCGTGCCGTGCGCCGGCTTCGCCGCGGCGTCCGGCCAGCGCTACGGCGTGTGGGGCGGTCGCACGGAAGCCGAACGCCGCGCCACCCCGTGACGCCGGACGCCCTGAACCGAACCCCGCCGCCTGGTCGGGGCCGGACCGGAGACCGGGCATCACCCCGCCGGCGACGCCGATGCGCGATCGGCCAGGTGCTCCTCCGCGCCCGGTATCCGGTGTGCGTCCTCCGCGCCCACCAGGCCGCCCGGCGCGTCCCCGTCGGGCTTGAGCGTGCACGCCGCTCGCTGGACGGTGCACGTCGGAGAAGTCCTGCGGGACGCCGAGACCGGTGTCGGCGGCGCGCTGCGAGCGGTGCGCCTTCACGACGTCCTCGCGGGCGAGGCTCCCCGCGGCGCAGGCCTTCTTCAGGTCGGCGCCGAGCAGTTCGGCGGCGTTGTAGCCGGACAGCACACCCGAGTCCACGGGGCCGCGGGAGGCGGGGACAACGACGAGGGACGCCGTCTGCGCGGGCCCGCGCTGATCAGGAGAGCCTTCACCCCCTCCTTGCGCAGCGCGGAGACCTGTGCGGACAGGTCGGTGTCCGTCGCCTTGATCTTCTGCCCGAAACACACGCACGATGGCGTGACGCCCGTCCGGCCGGGTCTGCCGTTCACGGGCCTCCCCGATGCGCCACGACCGGCACCCGCCACCCGCCACCCGCCGTCCGGCCCACGGGCCCGACCGGGCCGCTGGCTCCGGGGCCGCGCAGCGGGGGAAAGGGTCACGCCGGAGCACCGCCGGGCAGCGGGCCGGGGCGAGACAGCCTTCGATCATCCCGGCGTGCGCGCGAACGCCGCAGCGCGCGTCCTGCCCGGCGCGGCGGCGACACCCCGGCTGGACCGGCGCGACGACGGAGAACGCCGGAGCACGCCCGTACGACGGCCCCGCCGGGCGGCCGAGCGGGCCCGCCTGAACCGCCTCGCGTCCGCTCCGCGGCGGCCCCCCGACCCCCCGGCCGTACCCGCCCCGGCGACGGCCCCCAGATGCACAACGCGGCCCGCGCCGCAAGGATCGCTTGTGAGGCGTGCGTGCTCTGTGATGCCGTACGGCGTGCGCACCCACCCGTCACCGGTTGCTCGGCATCTGCCCGAGCTGGGGGAAACGCCCGTTCCGGCGTTCCAACCGGAGCATTGCCATGCTGATCAAACACATCCTGAACCGCTCTCCTCGTTCCGCGCAGCCGGCGGGGCACCCCACCGGCACGGCGCCCGCCGCGACCACCACCGGGCCGGCGGTGACCGCGGCCGATTGCGGTCTGCTGCTCCTCCGGCTGACGTTCGGCCTGTTCATGGCCGGGCACGGCGCGCAGAAGGTCTTCGGTCTCTTCGGCGGTGGCGGCCTGAGCGCGACCGGCAAGGCCTTCGAGGCCCTGGGCTACCGACCGGGAAAGCTGTTCGCCGTGATCGGGGGCCTGTCAGAGCTGCTCGGCGGTCTCGGCCTCGCCCTGGGACTGCTCACACCGCTGGCCGCCGCCGCTCTCATCGGCGTCATGATCAACGCGATGGTCACGGTCACCGCCGCCCACGGCCTGTGGGACACGGACGGCGGTGTGGAGTACAACGTGGCGATCGCTGTCGCCGCCCTGGCCGTCGCGGCCGTCGGCCCCGGCCGGCTGGCCGCCGACCGCTTCTTCCGCTGGGGCAGGGGCGGCTGGGCGGAGGCCGCCGTCGCGCTCGGCCTGGGCGGCGTCGGGGCCCTGATCTCACTCAGCGTCTAGCCGTGATCTCACTCGGCGTCCACGGGGTTGCGCCGGAGGTGCCCCGATGGCCGGACGCCGCGGCCTGATCCGGCCTGGTCCGAAGGAGGGTGGCACCTGGCCCGAGCCGAGCCGCCTCGCTGTCACCCTCACGCCCACCCCGTCCACGTCCTCGCGGGCGGACCGGGCGATGGGCGATGTCCCGGCCGACCGGGCCGTCGTAGCGGAGGCATGCCGCACGCCGGTGCACATGCGTGCAACCGGCGCGAAGGCGGCGGGGCGGCTCAGTCGCTCACCGGCGCCGCCACCCGTCACCCTTCACCGCGCGGTGTTCGCGGTCTTCGGGACAGACGGGTGCCGGTCGGCGCGGCCCGTGGCCGAGGAGGGCGGCTCGCAGCTCGTGCTCGGTGATCTGCTCGGCGGAGCGGTGGAGCACCCAGCGGCGGGGCTCGCCCTCCATGGGCAGCACCGCGACGACCGTTTCCGGCCGGGAACGGCCGGCCTGGCCACGGATGAGCTGGCGGATGACGACGGCTGTGTCGTCGTCCAGGTCGAGCAGGGCGCGTACGGCGTTGTTCAGTTCACGCAGGCGCGGGCTCGGCCAGGCGATCCCTGGGCGGGGTTGCAGGTACATGGGGGTGTCCCTCGGGTGGTTCAGCCGGGTGGGGTGCGGGTGGCGGCCCAGGCGTCCGTCGCGACGGGGGGCCGGGCGACGCGGGGGCGTCCGGCCAGGGTCAGTTGCCAGACGGCGAGGAGCAGCAGCGTGCCGGTTTCGGCGAGGAGGCTGAGGACGGCTTGGGGCGCGGGTCGCAGACCGTGCTCGGTGAATCCGAACACTCCGACGGTCCGCGAAGCGGCGAAGCCGCCGAGAGCGCCGAGCGCGACGCCTGCCGCGGCGATCCTCAGCAGCAGGGGTGGTGTTCCGATCAGCAGCAGGACGGCGAGGGCGAGGGAAGCGCCGGCCTGGAGGAGGAACAGCGGCCCGATGACGGGGATGAAGCGGTAGCCGTCGATGTAGAGCTGGGCGTGGAGGTATCCGCCCGCGGCCAGGGTAGCGGCGGTCGCCGACCGCAGGGCGGGCGCGAGGAGTCTTCGGGTGTTCATGTGAGCCTCCGGTCCGTGACGGCCAGTTCGCGCTCGCCCCGCCGGTAGCCGACGGTGCGGATACCGAGTGCCTGCTTGAGCTGCCGGGCGGGGAGGACCTGCGGGGTGGGGGCGGGAGCGCGGCCCGGGTGGGGCAGGGGGTAGGCGGTGGTGGTGGCGGAGTGGAAGGTGATGTTGCCCTCCGTCTTGGTGAAGAGCTGGTGGACGTGCCCGTTGAGGCAGGTGACGGAGGAGAAGCGGCGCAGGAGGGCGATGACCTTGAGGGCGTCGTCCGTGCTCCAGCCCCACCGCGGGTACATGGCGAACAGCGGGATGTGGCTGAACACGACGATGGGGGTGTCCGACGGCAGTCCGGCGACGTCCTTGCGGACGAAGTCGATCTGGGCGTTGCCGAGGTGGCCGAGCTTCTCCAGGCTCAGGGTGTTGACCAGGGCGATGAAGTGCACGCCGTGGGTGTCGAAGCTGTACCAGCCGTCGCCGAGCGTGCCCGTGCCGAAGGTCCGCCGGTAGGCGCGGCCCGCGTCGCCGATGGAGTCGTGCTCGCCCGGCACGGTGAAGACGCGGTCCGTCCGCATCCCGGTCATCATCTGCTTGACCTGGTCGAACTGCTCGGCCGTGGACAGGTGGGTCAGGTCGCCGCTGTGCATCACGAAGTCGGGCCGGAAGCCGAGCGTGTTGACCTGGTGGATCGCCTCGGAGAACGAGCCGGCCACATCCGTGTTGGCCGGGCCCTGGAACCCGATGTGGCTGTCGGAGACCTGCACGAACCGCAGCGCCCCGCTGTCCGCGGCGGCGGCCCCGGCGAGGCCCTGGGGGGTGCCTTCCCGGGCGTCGGCGATCCGGCTGACCACCTGGCCACCGGCTACGGTGAGCACCACGGCGCCTCCGAACCACGCGGTGTGCCGCATGAGTTGACGCCGGGTCATGCCGTGCTCGGTGCCGGGCCGGCCGGTGTCGTCGGCCGGTGCTCCGTCGTGGCTGTTCCAGTGGCCGGTCATCGGGTCACCTCCACGGTGGCGGTCATGAAGGGATGGATGGTGCAGAGGTAGGCGTAGGTGCCGGGCTTGGTGAACGTGTGGCGGTAGGTGGCGTGGGTGGCCAGGGCGGCCGAACGCAACGGGCCGCCCGATCCGGTGCTGGTGACGGTGTGGGCGTCGGTGTCCTGATTGGTCCACGTCACCGTCGTGCCCACCTTGATCTTCAGCTTGGCCGGGGAGAACGCGAAGTTCTTGATCGCCACCGCGTTGCCGGTGACCGGCGCGGCCTGCGCGGCCTTGGCCGAGGGACTCATGGGCATGCTCATGCTCGGCATCGGCGAGGCGCCGGGAGCGGAGCCCGCCGCGCCCCCCGGCCCCGTGGCGCCGGGCATCCCTGCCATCCGGTGCTGACCCGGGCCAGGTGTGAGGGCTCCGGCTCCGGATGCCGGGGAGTGCGACGACTGGCCGCATGCGCTGAGCAGCCCCAGAGCGCCGCCGGTGGCGACGATGACGGCGGCCATCCCGGCCGCGGCGCGTGACCGGCGGCCCGGCGCGCGAAGGTTCAGGTACATGGTGTCCGTTCCTCGTTGGTCAGGCGGGGGCGTGGACCGCGCCGGCTCGGCGCGCGCGCCCGCGCGAATGTGTGGTGGATGCCGTGTTCGTGGGCGTTGCCCCTCACCGGCCGGCCGGCGGACGAGCAGGGGTGCTGCTACCCCGTGCGCGCCGCTCGCCTCGACGTGCCCCGCGCCGCACTTGCGCCTCTGCGCACCACGAAGGTGCGGACGCGGGCAGGGTGTACGGCGCCGGGAGCGCCTCCGTCGCGTGGCGTGTGCCGGCCACCTCTGCCCCCTCCTCTGCCGCGGGGAACAGGTGAGGCATCGCGCCGGAGTCGGCTCTTGTCCGGCTTCACGGACGGCGGGGGCCGCACGGTTCGACAGGAACGCACCTTTCCTGGAGAAATCGGTATCGCCGCAGGTCAGCCCGGTTCCGGATGTCACGCACGGTGAGTGCCGGCGGCGCCGCACGGTCCGCAAGGGGCGCCGCGCCCGCGAGGCCCGCTCAGCGCAACCTGCACCTTCCGTGCACTACAGGACAAAGACGTACATATGCGCGACGATCGACTCATGCCCTGGAACCAAAAACGTGGCCCGCGGACCCGTCCGGATCGCTCCGCAGACCGTGTACCTGGTAAAGGGACCCTTTCGACCGCGGACGAGGATCTGCTGCGCACGCTGTACGCCGAGCACGCGGGACCTCTGTTCCACTACGTACTGCGGCTGACCTCGGGAGACCGGCAATGGGCGGAGGACGTGGTGCAGGAGACACTGCTCCGGGCATGGCAGCACCCCGCCGCGTTCGACCCCGCACGCGGCCCGGCCCGGGCGTGGCTGTGCACGGTCGCCCGGCGCCTGGTCATCGACGCCCACCGGGCCCGGCAGGCGAGGCCGGCCGAGACCGGCGGCGAGGCCCTGGAGCGGGCCGCCGAGCAGAGCCAGGGCGAGGACGAGATCGATCAGGCACTGCAGAGCTGGGCCGTCGCCGACGCCGTCCGCTCGCTCTCCCCGGACCACCGCGCCGTCCTGCTGGAGACCTACTACCGGGGCCGGACCATGGCGGAGGCCGCACGCGTGCTGGGCATCCCGCTGGGCACCGTGAAGTCGCGGACGTACTACGCCCTGCACGCCCTGCGGCTGGCGTTGCAGGAACGCGGGATCGAGCCATGACAGGGGCGTGCGGGAGGTGGCGACCGTGAGTGCGGAGCACGACGACCTCCGGCTGGCGCTCGGAGCGTACGTCCTGGGCATCCTGCCACCGGAGGAAGCGGAGCCGGTGCGTGCGCACCTCGCGCAGTGCGCCGAGTGCCAGGCGGAGCACGCCCGGCTGGCGGGTCTGCCCGCGTTGCTGGCGACGGTGACCCTGGCGGAGGTCTCGGGGCGTACGGTGCCGACGGCCGACGGGGATCTGGCCGACCGGCTCGTGGCGCGGGCGGGCGAAACCGTGCGCGGCCCTTCACCCGAAGAGCCCGCGGCGCCCGCCGTACCCACCGTCCCCGTGACACCGCGGACGCCGGAGAGAGGTGTGCTGGAGAGACTGCTCCAGCAGGCCGCTACCCGGCGCCGCAAGACCCGGCGCCTGCAACTGGCCGGAGCCGCCGCCTCCGTGGTGCTCGCCGCCGCGGCGGCCGGCGGCGCATGGCTGGCCGCC
>NZ_JBEXKG010000141.1:0-19960 GCF_040609555.1 Streptomyces sp. NPDC004658 | reverse complement strand
GCCTCACCGGTAGGGACGTCACCACGGTCCAGGCCGGCCGGGCGGCGAGCGGCGGCGGGCCCGGCGCGCAGAAGCCGGCCCGTCAGTCCGCGCCGCCGACCGGTGGTCAGGCGCAGGTACGGCGGGCCGGCCGTGATCCCACCGCAAGCCGGGGCCAGTGCGGGCCTCCACCACGGCCCCGCGGTCACGCCGCTCACCTTCCACCGCGGCGGAGGCGACCCCCGGCGACGCGGCCTGGCGGTGCCGCATCGACCGCCCTCTGACCGGTCGGCCTGCTCGCGCCGACCCTTCCGGGGCGAGGGGGCTTGGCGGTGCCGTATCCGCCGCCCCTTTGGCCGTCCCGCCCGTTCCTGCCGATCACTTCGTGCGAGGCGGCCTGGCGGTGCCGTATCCGCCGCCCCCTGACCAGCCCCACCCGTTCCCGCCGACCACCCGGCACGACGCGGCCATGCGGCCCCGCATCCGCATCCCCCGACCGGCCCGCCCGCTCCCGCCACCCCCCGTGCGAGGCGGCCAGGCGGTCCCGCGTGCCCCCCGACCAGCCCGCCCGCTCCCGCCGACCACCCGCACGACGCGGCCACGCGGCCCCGCACCCACCGCCCCCCGACCGCCCATCCGCTCCCGCGGTACCCCACCCCAAGCTCGAACATCCGGCCGAACCCCCGGAGGGATCCGTCACAACCCGAACGGCCCCCGCCAAAACGCCCCGCACCCCCCGCAGCCGCAACACTGCGGGCATGGGTATACGCATGCTTCACCGCCGGACGCCCGAGGCATCAGTCGGGGTCTGGGCGGGCACCGCCTCGACGCAGGCCGTGCCCGCCGCGCCGGTGCCGGCCCTCGCGGCCGACGCAAGCACCGCCCGCATCCCGGCCGACCTGGCCACGACCGTCCGCACCCTCCGCAAGGACCTCCGGCGCAGGGTCGCCGGCCGCGCGGCCCGCACCGCCGACTGGCGTCAGTGGACCGATCTGGCCCGCGGCTATGCCGCCCTCGTCCTCACCGTGATCCCGAGATCACGCCCCCGGCCGACCCTCACGGTCTTCGTCGCGTCTGTCACCGAGCGGCCGGCCGCCCCCGGCCCGCACCGACCGCCTCACCGGGATCACCGGGATCACCGGGGGCAGCGGCCGGACGCCAGACCCTGATCCCGACGGCGTACAGCAGCAGCCCCAGGGCCAGCCCGGCGCCCACCCCGAAGCACAGGGTGGGCACCAGCTCCCACGGCCCTGCGGCCGTACCCCGCCGCTGCCACCACCGCGCCGTCCGCTGCACCGCCGCGGCCAGCGCGCAGCCACCGATCACCGCGAGCGCCCGCCACCGGTCCGCGACGGACAGCACCGGCACCCCCGCCGGCACCCCGTGCGACGCCCGCCGCAGCGCGCGTACCAGGAACCCGGCGATCACCACGGCACCCGCCGCCGACGAGCCGTACTGCAGCCAGGTGAACAGCGGCACGCCCGCCGGACGGTCCCGCCCGACGGCCGGAATCAGCCGGGTGCCCCACCGGTCGTGATGCGTGAACGCGTCCCACACCACATGCGTGAGCGAGCCGAGCACCGCGGAGGCGTACCACCACCCCGCCGACGCGGCACCCACGCGCGCGCGGGGCGCACCGCAGCGCAGCAGGGCGGCGGGCCGCCCCTGCCGGGCCCGCGGCAGCAGCGCGAGCAACGGTTCCCGCAGCAGCAGCCACAGCCCCGCGAGGGCCCAGGCGATGAGCACATCGACCGTCGCCACGCCGGCGAACGCGTGCGTGACCGCGCCGAACTCCATTCCGCCCGGCAGGACACCGGCCGCGTAATAGGGCATGTCGGGCGCGAAGGAGCCCGCGACGAGCACCGTCGGCACCAGCCGCCCCCGGCCGCTGCCGTCCCGGCGGATCGCGGGCAGCACGGCCGCCGCATGGCTGAGCGTGAACGGCAACAGAGCCCCCCGGAACGGTCGGCGGCCCCGAACGCGGCGCCGGTGATCAGGTCGGCTCAGTATGCGTGACCGCCGGCCGGGACGGGCGCGGGAGACGACAGTTGGCCAACCGGTGAAATCCGGGCGCGAACCCGTGCAGCTTCCAAGCAAGTTGTCGTAATGTCACCTGCGTCGCCGTGCGGGGCGCACCGCCGTACACCCGTCGCACGGACGGAAAGGCGGAACAGGCGCAACCACAGCACCGGGTCAACCGTCACACCAGAGCGAGGCAGGCAGAAGGAGACGGACGCACGGGCGTCCACGGGAGGGGTTCACTCTATGGCGGCGCATTTCGGCAGGCGGCTGCGCAAGGGAGCGGCGACCACCGCCGTGGCCGCGGCAGCGGTCGCGGCTCTCTCCGCGTCCCAGGCTCCGGGAGTGACCAGCGAGGACAACGGCAGACAGGCGGCGGCCGGCACCAGCGCCCCCGCCGCGGACGGGGCCGCCGAGGCCAACGCCACCGGCAACTCGCCGTACTACACGGACCTGCCGCCCCTGAAGAGCCCCAACCCCAGTCCCTCGTCGAGCGCCGGCACCCCCGTCACCCGCGGGGAGGCCGAGGCGGGCATCCCGGCGACGGTCCTCGACGCCTACAAGCGGGCGGAGGCGGAACTGCGCTCCGCCAAGCCCGGCTGCAACCTGCCCTGGCAACTGCTCGCCGCCATCGGCAAGGTCGAGTCGGGGCACGCCCGCGGCGGCCGGGTCGACGCCGACGGCACCACCGTGGGCCGGATCCTGGGCCCGCAGCTCGACGGCAACGGCTTCGCGCTCATCCCGGACACCGACGACGGCGCGTACGACGGCAACAGCACCTACGACCAGGCCGTCGGCCCCATGCAGTTCATCCCGTCCACCTGGGCGTGGGCGGGCCGCGACGGCAACGGGGACGGCAAGAAGGACCCCAACAACGTCTACGACGCCGCCCTCGCCGCGGGCCACTACCTGTGCCGCAACGGCTGGGACATGTCCACCGAGAGCGGCCTGCACAGCGCGATCCTCAGCTACAACAACTCGCAGGACTACCTCGACCTGGTCCTGAACTGGCTGGAGTACTACCGCAGGAGCAGTCACTCCATCCCCGACGGCACCGGCGGCATCCCCCAGCACCGCAGCGACCGCGACTCCGGTCACACCACGTCCTCGAAGCCCTCCGACCCGCCGAGGACCAAGCCGCACTCGACGCCCCACAAGCCCGGCAACGGCGGAGGCGACCACGGCGGGAGCGAGAGCCCCGACCCGAAGCCGCCGACATCCCCGGCCCCGCCGACGCCGCCCGCCCCGCCGACGCCGCCCGCTCCGCCGACGGACCCGCAGACGCCGACCGATCTGGTGGACCACCTGGTGGGCGCGGGCACCGGAAAGCTCACCGCCATGGCCGGTGACGCCTTCGCCGAGCCCGTCAGCGTCCGCGCCGAGACCAAGGTCGGCAAGTCCGTCGCCAAGGTGCGGATCCGGTTCACCATCACCGGGGACACCGACGCCACCTTCGCAGGCGGCGAGACGGTGGCCACGGTCGCCACCGACGCCAAGGGCATCGCGCTCGCCCCGGCGCTCCAGGCCGGCGAGAAGACCGGTGACTTCAAGGTCACCGCCGCCGTCGTGGGCCGTTCGGTCAAGGGCGTCGATTTCGCGGCGACCGTCACCGCGCGTGCCGCCGACACCCTGGCCCGCACCAGCGACACCCCGCTGAGCTGCACGCCGGGCGGCGAGTTCGCCGACCAGGTCCAGGTGAAGGCGACCTACAAGGGCGCCGTCGCGGACAAGGTCGCGGCCACCGCCACCCTGGTCAAGTCGGCGGACGACGCCACGGAGAACGACAAGGGCCCCTACTTCAAGGACGCCGACGGCAAGGCCGTACGCACCCTCACCGGCCTGCAGACGGACGACAAGGGCCTGCTCACGCTGCCGAAGCTGTACGCCGACGACACCACCGGCACGTTCCTGCTCCGCGTCACCACCACGGGCGGCGCCACGCTCACGGTCGAACTGAAGGTCGCCGCCGCGGACACCCCGGCCGACCCGGCCCCGAGCGCGTCCTCCTCCTGACGCCCAGCGGCGCACAGGGCGCCCGATCCGCTGCGGCGGGCGGGCCCCCTTCTGGTTGCGTGCACCGCTGTTCTCATCTCGCCCGCCCGTTGCCACGGTGCCGAACCTGACGACCCATCAGGATCCGGTGGGAGCCCGTCAGGACACGACCGTCCGTCGGGGAGGCCCCGCATGCGCGCCCTGATCGCCGCCGCGACCGGTCTCGCCCTCGCGTTCGCCCTGGTCCTCGCGATCAGCGCGCTGGGCTCGCCGTCGTGGTCACGGGTGCGCGGGCACCGTCGTCAGCAGCGGCTCGGGGGACGTCCGGCCACGCCGTCCGGAAGGGAGGCCGGAATGCGCCGCAAGGCAAGCCTGGTCCTGCCGGCCTGTGCCGTGTTCTGCGCGGCCCTGGCCCCGCTGTCGCGCTGGTACGCCTTCCCCCGCCTGGCCCGCATCCCCGCCAACCAGTACCAGGCCATGGTCCTGGAGGCCCGGAACGCCACCCTCCTCGACTACGGCACCATGCGCGCGAAGAAGGTCTCCGACGTCACCGTCGTGCAGACCCGCGCATCTTCACGTCCCCGGCGAACGCGGTGACCTTCGCGCGCCCGCCGAGCGGGGTCTGGGGGCGGCGGGCGCGGGCCTCCAGTCAGAGGGACAGGGCGAGGAGGAGCACGCCGAGGCCGAGGGCGCCCCCGGGGGAGCCTGGCGCCCACGCGGACGGAGGAGCCCGAGCCGGTCAGCGCCTGAGCCGCGCGCTGGTGTGCCGCGTGGGCTCGGCGGTCGCCGGGTCCTCCGGCCAGGGGTGCTTGGGGTACCGGCCGCGCAGCTCCGCCCGGACGGCCCGGTAACCGTCCGCCCAGAAGGAGGCGAGGTCGGCCGTCACGGCGGCGGGCCGCCCGGCGGGCGAGAGCAGATGCACGAGCAGCGGCACACCCGCCACGGCCGGGGTCTGCCGCAGCCCGAACATCTCCTGGAGCTTCACGGCGAGAA
The DNA here is from genome assembly GCF_040609555.1 of Streptomyces sp. NPDC004658. Classification (NCBI taxonomy): domain Bacteria; kingdom Bacillati; phylum Actinomycetota; class Actinomycetes; order Kitasatosporales; family Streptomycetaceae; genus Streptomyces; species Streptomyces sp. NPDC004658. The sequence goes on along the minus strand of NZ_JBEXKG010000141.1, from coordinate 14,977 downwards.
CCGGCCGCTCGGGGTCCCGGTAGTCGATCCGGATCCTGGACCCGCTGGGTACGACGATCCGCTCGGGCGCCAGCTCGTCCAGCCGGGCCGCGTCCCCGCTCGCCCAGGGCAGCAGCCGCGTGAGCGCCTGTCCCGCGTCGATCCGGGCGAGATCGGCGCGCCGCCGGGCCCGGCTCAGCTCCGGCTCCAGCCACTCGTCCACGCGCGCGTGGAGCGCCGCGTCGGACACGTCCGGCCACGGCTCGCCCAGGTGCGCCCGCAGGAACGCCAGCCGTTGCCGCAGCACCTCCGCCTCCGGCGACCAGCGGAGCAGCCCGAGCCCGTCCTGCCGGAGCCCGTCGAGGAGGGCGCCGCGCACGAGAGCCGGATCGGGGTCCTTCAGGGGCCGGACGGCCAGCTCGATCGCCCCCAGCCGTTCGACACGCCGGGCCACGACGTCCCCGTCGGCCCAGTGCACCTCGTCGCCTTCCGTCACCAGCGCGCCGGCGGCGGCCCGCGCCACGTCCTCGTCCACGGCCGCACCGAGCAGCACGCGCGCGTGGCCCTTGCCGGCGGGCCGGTCGGCGACGGCCACGACGATCCAGGGAGCGCCCCGCAACGCGGACCCCTCGGCCGTCTCGGCCCGGGTCCCGGACGCCATGAGGTACGACCCGCCGTCCAGCCTGGCGACCCGCTCGGGAAAGGCCAGGGCGGCGACGAGCCCGGCGAGCTTGTCGTCGCCGGTGCGTGGCCCGAGGCCTGCGGTCCCCTCCGGCCGACCGTCACGGGCCGGCGGATGGGACGACTCCCGGGAGGCGGCCCGCAGCCGCCGCACCTCCGCGGCCCACCGCCCCGCGTACGCGTCACCCCCGCCCCGGGCCCGCCGCAAGGCACCCGCGAGGTCGTCGCCGTACTCCCGCGGCACCTCCTCCGAGAGCAGCGCGACGACCGGGGCCCCCGCACCGGCGGTGTCGAGCAGGGCCCGCCCCAGCCGGGGGTGCACCCCCAGCCGGGCCAGCCGCACCCCGACCTCCGTGGCCCGCCCGGCGGAGTCGACCGCTCCCACGGCCGCCAGCACCTCCCGCGCCGCCGCCATCGCCCCGCCCGGCGGAGGATCCAGCAACGCCAGACCAGAGGCGTCCGGATCGCCCCAGCAGGCCGCCTGGAGGGCGAACGCGGTGAGGTCCGCCACCTTGATCTCCGGCGCCGGAAAGGCCGGCAGACGGCCGTCCTCGGCCTCCGCCCAGCACCGGTACACCGCACCTGGTGCCTCACGTCCGGCCCGCCCCGCCCTCTGCCGCCCGGACGCCCGCGACGCCCGCACGGTCGTCAGCCCGCTCAGCCCGCGCGCGTGGTCCACCCGCGGCTCCCGCGCCAGCCCGGAGTCGACCACCACCCGCACCCCGGGCACGGTCAGCGACGACTCGGCCACGGACGTCGCCAGCACCACCCGGCGCCGCGCCCCGGGCGCCAGCACCGCGTCCTGCACGGCGGCCGGCGCCCGCCCGTGCACCTGGAGCACGTCCACGTCGCCCAGGTCCCCCAGCAGGCCCGCCACGCGCGCGATCTCGCCGACGCCGGGCAGGAAACACAGCACGTCCCCGGCCCGCTCGGCCAGCGCCCGCCGTACCACCGACGCCACGTGGGCCAGCAGCGCCGGATCCACCCGCATCCCGTGCGGCGGCCGGACCGGACGCGCCGGGGGAGCCCACACGACCTCCACCGGATGCGCCGCGCCCGCCGCCTCGACCACCGGCGCCCCGCCGAGCAGCCGCGCCCACCCCTCGGCGTCCGTGGTCGCCGAAGCGGCCACCAGCCGCAGCTCCGGCCGCAGCGCCTGCCGCACGTCCCACAGGAACGCGGCCACCGTGTCGGCGTCCAGATGCCGCTCGTGGCACTCGTCGAGGACGACGACGTCCACCCCGGCCAGCTCCTGGTCACGCTGGAGCCGCTGCAGCAGGACACCGGTCGTCACGACCTCCACGCGCGTGTCCCGCCCCACGGTCCGCTCGCCGCGCACCGTGAAGCCGACGCTGCCGCCCGGCTTCTCGCCCAGCAGCCACGCCATGCGCCGGGCCGCCGCCCGCGCCGCGATCCGCCGCGGCTCGGCCACCACGACCCGCCGCGCCGGGCCGCCACCGACCAGCCCCGCCAGCACCAGCGGCACGAGCGTCGTCTTGCCGGTGCCGGGCGGCGCCACGAGAACGGCGGTGCCGTGCCCGTCCAGGGCCTCGGCCAGGGCAGGAAGGGCGCCGCGCACGGGAAGGGCGTCCAGGGCGTCGTAACGGATCACGCCCCCAGTGTCGTACGCCGCCCGAAACACCCTTCACACCTTCACGCGCGCGTGCGGCCCGGCCGGCCTCAGTCCCGCTCGCACACGAAGATCGCCGTGCCCGGGATCAGGTTCCCGCGCAGCGGCGACCAGCCGCCCCACTCCGAGGTGTTCCAGGCCGGCCACTCCGGCTCCACCAGGTCCACCAGGCGGAACCCGGAGGCCACGATGTCCCGCACCCGGTCGCCGAGCGTCCGGTGGTGCTCCACGTAGACCGCGCGGCCCTGCTCGTCCTGCTCCACGTACGGGGTGCGGTCGAAATAGGACGAGGACACCGACAGGCCCTCCGGGCCCGGCTCGTCCGGGAACGCCCAGCGGATCGGATGCGTCACCGAGAACACGAACCGCCCGCCCGGCCGCAGCACCCGGTGCACCTCGCGCAGCACCAGCCGCGGGTCGGCCACGAAGGGCAGCGCCCCGTACGCGGAGCACGCCAGGTCGAAGGAGCCGTCCGCGAAGGGCAGCGCGCCGGCGTCCGCACAGACCAGCGGAAACGATCCGCCGATCCGCAGCGCGTGCTGCAGCTGCCGGTGCGACAGGTCCAGGGCCACCGGGCGCGCGCCCTGGGCGGCCAGCCAGCGGGCGCACTGCGCCGCGCCCGCGCCGATCTCCAGGACCGCCCTGCCCTTCAGCTCCTCCGGCGGGCCGAGCAACTCGGCCTCGACCTCGTCCAGGCCCTCCGGGCCCCACACGAAGCGGTCGTCACCGAGGAACGTGCCGTGCTCGACCTGGTACTCGTCGGCGTTGCGGTCCCACCAGCCCCGGTTGGCCCGCGCGCTCTCCGTGACCCCCGCGTCACGTCGCGTGGCCTCCGGTTCGTACCCGTCGGCCCCCTCCGGCTGGTGCGCTTCCGGCTCTTGGATGATCGGCTCCCTCGTCGTACTCTTCCGTCCAACCCGCCGGGGGTCCGCATGGAAGGTTTCCCCCGGGCCCGTGTGGCCTGTTGGGACGATATTTCTGCCGGTTATGCGGCGATCTGCCCCGGGTGTGCGCCTTCGCGCATTGACCCTGTCCGGCTGCCCCCGTATGCTACAAGTTGCGCTGCGGGCCTGCGCACCTCAGACGTAGCAGGCTGCGCTCGCATCTGTTGTATGTCCCCTCGGTTGTCGAGGCGCCACCGGGCACCCGGTGCTCAAAGTGGCGCTTCCTTGGCTGTCCGGCTTCTGCAGAGCGAAACGGGCTCCCGGCGTAAGCAGTACCTACGACTTCAATGTCCGTACCGGAGCCCTTTCCCACATGACGAGCAGCACCGAGACCACCGCCACCACCCCGCAGGTAGCGGTCAACGACATCGGTAACGAGGAAGCCTTCCTCGCAGCGATCGACGAGACGATCAAGTACTTCAACGACGGCGACATCGTCGACGGCGTCATCGTGAAGGTCGACCGGGACGAGGTCCTGCTCGACATCGGTTACAAGACCGAAGGTGTCATCCCGAGCCGCGAGCTCTCGATCAAGCACGACGTCGACCCGAACGAGGTCGTCGCCGTCGGCGACGAGATCGAGGCCCTGGTCCTCCAGAAGGAGGACAAGGAAGGCCGCCTGATCCTCTCGAAGAAGCGCGCCCAGTACGAGCGTGCCTGGGGCACCATCGAGAAGATCAAGGAAGAGGACGGCATCGTCACCGGTACCGTCATCGAGGTCGTCAAGGGTGGTCTCATCCTCGACATCGGCCTCCGCGGCTTCCTCCCGGCCTCCCTGGTCGAGATGCGTCGTGTCCGCGACCTCCAGCCGTACGTCGGCAAGGAGCTCGAGGCCAAGATCATCGAGCTGGACAAGAACCGCAACAACGTGGTCCTGTCCCGCCGTGCCTGGCTGGAGCAGACCCAGTCCGAGGTCCGCCAGACGTTCCTCACGACCCTCCAGAAGGGTCAGGTCCGCTCCGGTGTGGTCTCCTCGATCGTCAACTTCGGTGCCTTCGTGGACCTGGGTGGCGTCGACGGTCTGGTCCACGTCTCCGAGCTGTCCTGGAAGCACATCGACCACCCGTCCGAGGTCGTCGAGGTCGGCCAGGAGGTCACCGTCGAGGTCCTCGACGTCGACATGGACCGCGAGCGCGTCTCCCTGTCGCTGAAGGCGACCCAGGAAGACCCGTGGCAGCAGTTCGCCCGCACCCACCAGATCGGCCAGGTCGTGCCCGGCAAGGTCACGAAGCTGGTGCCGTTCGGTGCGTTCGTCCGCGTGGACGAGGGCATCGAGGGTCTGGTCCACATCTCCGAGCTGGCCGAGCGCCACGTGGAGATCCCGGAGCAGGTCGTCCAGGTCAACGACGAGATCTTCGTCAAGGTCATCGACATCGACCTCGAGCGCCGTCGCATCAGCCTCTCGCTGAAGCAGGCCAACGAGTCCTTCGGTGCCGACCCGACGGCGGTCGAGTTCGACCCGACCCTGTACGGCATGGCCGCGTCCTACGACGACCAGGGCAACTACATCTACCCCGAGGGCTTCGACCCGGAGACCAACGACTGGCTGCCGGGCTACGAGAAGCAGCGCGAGGAGTGGGAGCGCCAGTACGCCGAGGCGCAGGCCCGCTTCGAGCAGCACCAGCAGCAGGTCATCAAGTCCCGCGAGGCCGACGCTGCCGCTGCCGCCGAGGGCGGCGAGGCCGCGGCTCCGGCCGCGACCGGCGGTTCGTACTCCTCCGAGGGCGCGGACACCTCCGGTGCGCTGGCCTCGGACGAGGCGCTGGCCGCGCTGCGCGAGAAGCTGGCCGGTGGGCAGAGCTGACGCCAGCCGCAAGGCTTAGCCGATAGCAGGCTGAGGGGCCGTACCTTTCGAGGTGCGGCCCCTCGGCGTTGTCCGGGACGGGCGCCGCGCTGCCGGCGTGAACGCGCTCGCCCCTGCCGGCGGTGGTCAGGGGCACCGTGCCGTCGGCAGGGGCGGGCGGCGTGCGTCCGCGCAGGGGGAGGGCTGCCCACCGGTGCGGACCAGGTGACGGATCGTCAAGACGTCCCCGCGGGAGATCGCTGATCAGCGGCGTGTCGTGGGAATTCCGCTGCTCCGGGGCGCGTTGTCCTTGGGGAACACGAGGAGGAGCGGTCACAGTGCTTGATCCGCAGGGTTTGTACGCATGGGAGCCGAAGGGCCTCGCCGTGGTGGACATGGCGCTCGCCCAGGAGTCGGCCGGCCTTGTCATGCTCTACCACTTCGACGGATACATCGACGCGGGCGAGACCGGCGACCAGATCGTCGACCGGCTGCTCGACTCACTGCCCCACCAGGTCGTGGCCCGGTTCGACCACGACCGGCTCGTGGACTACCGCGCCCGCCGGCCCCTGCTGACCTTCAAGCGGGACCGCTGGACCGGCTACGAGACCCCGGCCATCGAGGTCCGCCTCGTCCAGGACGCCACCGGTGCCCCGTTCCTGCTGCTGTCCGGCCCCGAGCCGGACGTGGAGTGGGAGCGGTTCGCGGCGGCCGTGCAGCAGATAGTGGAGCGGCTCGGCGTGCGCCTGTCCGTGAACTTCCACGGCATCCCCATGGGCGTCCCGCACACCCGCCCCGTGGGCCTGACCCCGCACGGCAACCGCACCGACCTCGTCCCCGGCCACCGCAGCCCCTTCGAGGAGGCGCAGGTGCCCGGCAGTGCCGAGTCGCTGCTCGAATACCGCCTCATGGAGGCCGGGCACGACGTCCTGGGCGTCGCCGCGCACGTCCCGCACTACATCGCCCGTTCGCCGTACCCGGACGCCGCTCTGACCGTCCTGGAGGCCATCACGGCCGCCACCGGATTGGTCCTGCCCGGCGTCGCGCACGCGCTGCGCACCGACGCGCACCGCACGCAGACCGAGATCGACCGGCAGATCCAGGAGGGCGACGAGGAACTGACCGCGCTCGTCCAGGGCCTTGAGCACCAGTACGACGCCGCGGCCGGCGCCGAGACCCGGGGCAACATGCTCGCCGAGCCCGTGGAGATCCCGTCGGCCGACGAGATCGGGCGCGAGTTCGAGCGCTTCCTGGCCGAGCGCGAGGGCGACAACTGACCTCCGCCGGTCCCGCCGGCGCAGGGAGGGCCTAAGCTTCCGCTCATGCTGACAGTGGGCCTGACCGGCGGGATCGGCGCCGGCAAGAGCGAGGTGTCGCGGCTGCTCGTGCAGCACGGGGCCGTGCTGATCGACGCGGACCGCATCGCGCGCGAGGTGGTGGCGCCCGGCACGCCCGGTCTCGCGGCCGTGGTCGACGCCTTCGGGACGGACGTCCTCGCCGCCGACGGCAGCCTCGACCGCCCCCGGCTCGGCTCCATCGTCTTCGCCGACCCCGAGAAGCTCGCCCTGCTCAACTCGATCGTGCACCCCTTGGTGGGCGCCCGCTCCCGCGAGCTGGAGAGCGCCGCGGCCACCGACGCCGTGGTGGTCCACGACGTGCCCCTGCTCACCGAGAACGGCCTCGCCCCGCACTACGACGTCGTGATCGTCGTGGACGCGAGTCCCGAGACCCAGCTCGACCGGCTGGTACGGCTGCGGGGGATGACCGAGGAGGACGCACGCGCGCGTATGGCCGCGCAGGCGACCCGCGAGCAGCGCCGGGAGATCGCGGACATCGTGATCGACAACGACGTGCCCCTGGACGCGCTGCGGAAGCGCGTCGCCGAGGTCTGGGAGGACCTCGCGCGCCGGGCACGGCAGGCCGGCGCGGCCCCGGAGGGCACGGACGGCGCGGGGGAGCGCTGAGAGAGCGGAGAGCGCCGGCGGTACGGAATAGAAGGTGCGGAACGGCCGATATCGCCCACCGGCATGGAATAGCGGTCCGGCCCGGGGCGTTGAAGCCCGGGAGTGAGGGAAGGACTCTGCCGTGCCCGAGACCAGCGGTTCCACCGGACGTACTCCGGAAACGCATGTCATCGACTTCCGTGCCGCCGAGCAGCTGCTCAACGCGCGGGACCCGCGGGGCGCGGTGAAACTGCTCGACGGAGTCATCGCCGCGCACCCCGAGAACACCGCGGCCCGGCTGCTGCGCGCCCGTGCCTTCTTCGCCGCGGCGCAACTGCGTCCCGCCGAGCTCGAGTTCACCATCGTGCTGGAGCGCGAGCCGGACAACGCGTTCGCGCACTTCGCGCTGGCCCGCACCTACGAGCGCCAGGGCCGCCCCGAACAGGCCAAGCGTCACTTCCGGCTGGCGGCGGCGCTGGACCCCAACCCGCAGTACCTGAAGGCGGCACGCTTCGAGGAGTGACGGTGTCACGGTCGGTGACCGGGCGGGCGGTGCCGGGGACACGGAAGACGGCGGCCGGTCACGGATGGCGGTGGCGCGGCGGCCGTCGATACGGAAGGTGGTGCCTCCGCGGCACCGGGTACGGCGGTACCTCCGGCGGCGGGTACGGCGGTACGTCCCGGCCCGGCTGGTAGTGCGGGCCCTGCCGGATGTGCCGGAGGATCAGGGTCATGTCGACGGTGATCAGCAGCCACAGAACCCCGCAGGCCACCGCCCAGCCCAGGCGCCCGGCCAGCGCGAACGCCACCGTGCCGAACACCGCCCAGCCCAGCCCCCACAGGCTCAGCCAGAACCGCGCCCGCAGTGCACTGCGCGCGGTCGCCGGCTCACTGCCCGTACGCATCGGCTCATCACTCCTGCCTGCAACGTACTCTTCGACGACGACGCGCATCAACAGCCGACGAGGCGACGTCAACCCGCGATGAGGGGGGTGCGGTGGCGCCGTCCGCCGAGGCCGAAGGGGGACCGCCCGTGCTGCCGGACGCCGACGACCTGCCCGAACTGCTCCTCGACCTCGCCGTGCCGCACGAGCACGTCAACGAACTCGTCGCCCAGTGGCGCAGGCTGACCGGCGATCCCGGCACGCTCCGACTCCTGGCGACGTGCGTCGAGGAGGTGTTCCGCGAGCCGGAGGACACCGGCCGCACGCCGGAGCTGCCCGGCCTGCTCGCCTCGGCTCCCGCCGACCTGACGGACACCTTCGCCCTGCACGTCCTCCTCGCCGCGCACCCGCGCACCCAGGCCCATCACCGGGCCCGCGGCATCCCGGCCGAGATCTCCCGGCGCACCCTGGCCGACCTGGGCCGTCACCTCGTCGTGCACCGCAGACGGCGGGGCAGGGCCGGGGTGCAGTCGTGGCGCTGGCTGGTCCGGCACTTCCGCGGCGAGCTGTACCAGCTCGGGCGGTTGCAGTTCGAGCGCGCACGGCTCGGGGACCGCGACGCGCGGGCCGCGGCGTCCGCCGGACTGGACGCGGCGCCCGGAGCATCCTGCCTGAACCTGCACATCCCCGATTTCCACGGCCCGCTGGCCCCGTCGGCCTGCGACCGTTCCCTGGCGCTGGCCCGTACGTTCTTCGCCCGGTGCTTCCCCGAGGAGCAGCCGGTGGCGGTGCTGTGCCACTCCTGGCTGCTGGACCCGCAGTTGCGGCGGTACCTGCCCGCCGACTCCAACATCGTGCGCTTCCAGGAGCGGTTCCGCATCGCCCTTGAGGAGAGCGAGCCGGCCGACGCCGAGCCCGTCCGGTTCGTCTTCGGGGACCCGGAGCTGCCGGTGGCCACGCTGCCCCGCCGGACGTCCGTGGAGCGGGCCGTCGGAGACCATCTGCGGGCGGGCGGCCACTGGTACATCGGGCACGGATGGTTCCCGTTCCGCGCTGAATAGCTCGAACGAGTGAACCGGGACAAGGTGGGAACGGGCGTGCGGGAGCGGGCCGTTGTCCGGGCATGAGGATCGAGATGCGTGAGGGCTACGAGGGCACGGGACCGGGCGCGATCACCCCGGACGGCTGCGCGGTCGAGTTGTACGCGCGCCTGCCGGTGGGCGAGGAGCCGGACATCATCGCCGCGGCCGTACCGGCCGGGGCGCACATCCTGGAACTCGGCAGCGGGGTGGGCCGGGTGACCCGCCCCCTGCTGGAGCGCGGCTTCACGGTGACGGCGGTGGACGAGTCCGCCGAGATGCTGGCCCGGGTCCGCGGAGCGCGCACGATACGCAGCTCCATCGAGGACCTCGACCTGGGCGAGAAGTTCGACGTGGTGATGCTCGCGTCGTTCCTGGTGCACGCCGGCGACGAGGAGGTGCGCAGGGGCATGCTGCGCACCTGCGCCCGGCACGTGGCGGACGGCGGCTGCGTGCTGATCCAGCGGGAGGGGCCCCACCATCACACCGACGTGCCCAGGGAGCGGGTCGACCCGAGCGGCTTCACCGTGCGGATCGCCTCCGTGGAGCCGGCCGGGGAGGGGGTGAACTCGGTCCACGCGGAGTATGTCTTCCCGGACGCGGTCTGGACGCAGACCTTTCTCTCCAGACCCCTGACGAAGGAGCAGTTCGAGTCGGCGCTGGCGGAGGCGGGACTGGAGGTGGACAGGTATCTGACCCCGGACGGGATGTGGGTGCGGGCGGTGCCCTCGGCGTAGCCACCTCGGCTCCTGGCGACGGTTCGATCACCAGGAGGAGCGGTGGGCGGGCGTTCCCGGCCGGTGGCGTGCCGGCCGATGAGTCCTGGGCCGCCGGGCGGTCTACCTCGGTGACAGCAATCGGGACCGCTTCACCAGGAGACCCTCATGTCCGAGACCACCGCTCCCGTCAGCTCCACGACGACGTCCGCCGCGGTCACCGCCGCCGCGGTCACCCCCGGCGCGCTCATGGGCCGGGCGCGCGCGGCCCGGGTCGCCCTGCGCGTGGTGCAGGTGCTGCTCGCGCTGTTCTACGGCGTCGCCAGCGCCCTGCCCAAGCTCATCGCACACCCCACGGCCGTCGAGGCCTTCGACAGGATCGGCTGGGGCAGCGGGGCCATGTACACCATCGGGGCGCTGGAGCTCGCCGGAGCGATCGCGCTGCTGGTCCCGGTGCTGCAGTCCGTGGCGGCGATCGCCCTCGGCGCGCTCATGGTCGGGGCGTTCATCGTCCAGGTCACCGCATTCGACGGCCAGAACGCGGCGACCCCGCTGATCCTCATCGTCCCCCTCGCCGTGATCGCCTGGACCCGCCGAGCGCACAACGGGGAACTGCTGCGGATGCTGGGCCGACGGTGACGGTGCCGCCGCCGACCGGGCGGGGGCGTGGGCCGACCGGCAGCCGACGGTCCGGCAGCCGACTACCGGGCAGCCGACGGTCCGGCACGGGTGCGGTCTCGGCAGGGGCGCGGTCGGCGGTTCAGCGTCCGCGTGGCCGGCCGCCCGAGCCGCCGGAGCCCGCCGAGCCGCCGGAGGCGCCGCGTCCACCGGAGCCGCCGCGTTCGCGGGACGTGCCCGAGGCGCCTCGTCCACCACGGCCGCCGGACCCGCCACGGCCGCCGGACGTGCCGGGTCCGCCCAGTTCGGTCAAGCCGGGGAAGCCCGGGGGGATGCCCGCGCCGGTGAGGCCGCGGAGGCGTTCCAGCTCGCGGCGGTCCCGCTTGGTGGGGCGGCCGGCGCCGGGGTCGCGGAGGCCGACGGGGGTGACGGCCTCGCGGGGCGGAGGCGGAGGGGAGTTGTCGATGTAGCACTGGGAGGCCACGGGGGCGCCCACCCGCTTGCGGATCAGGCGCTTGACGATCACGATCCGTTCCCGGCCCTCGTGCCGCAGCCGCACCTCGTCGCCGACCCGCACCGAGTAGGCGGGCTTCACCCGCTCACCGTTCACGTGCACGTGCCCGCCCCGGCAGGCGGCGGCGCCCAGGGAGCGGGTCTTGATCAGACGGACGGCCCAGATCCAGCTGTCGATGCGGACGGACTCGCCGTTGGCGGCCCCGGCGGCCTCGGCGGCGGCCACCGCGGCGGCGACCTGGGGATCGAGTGGTTGGCCGGCGGCAGCGGGGGCGGTCGCGCCCGGCTCGCCGGTTCCCTCGACGGTCCCACGGTCCACGTTCTCGTCCGCGTCATCGGTAGCCATGCACCGACCTTAACGCCCCGGACCCGGGGACCCGGAAGCGTTTTCGAGGTGGCCGCAGGGGCCCGTGAAGCCCCGCACACCCCGGCTCACCGGCGGAGTTGGGCCTCCACGGGAGCGGGGTTCGGTGAACCGCCCCAGGGCATACGGTGGCCGTATGGACGACAGCACCGCCCTTGCCCGGCTCGACCGGCGCGTCGCCGGCTGCCGGGCGTGCCCCCGGCTGGTCGGATGGCGTGAGGAGGTGGCCCGTACGAAGCGGGCCGCGTTCGCCGACTGGACGTACTGGGGGCGGCCGGTGCCCGGGTTCGGGCCGGACGACGCGCGGCTGGTGATCATCGGGCTGGCCCCGGCCGCGCACGGCGGCAACCGTACCGGCCGCATGTTCACCGGGGACCGTTCGGGAGACGTGCTGTACCAGGCGCTGTACGACGTGGGGCTGGCCTCGCAGCCCACCTCGGTGAGCGCCGACGACGGGCTCGAACTGTACGGCGTGCGGATCACGGCGCCCGTGCACTGCGCACCGCCGGCCAACAAGCCGACCCCGGGCGAGCGTGACACCTGCCGCCCCTGGCTGGTCCAGGAGCTGACGCTGCTCCGGCCGACCCTGCGGGCCGTGGTCGTCCTCGGCGCGTTCGGCTGGCAGGCCGCGCTGCCCGCGTTCGCGGAGGCGGGCTGGACGGTGCCCAGGCCCCGCCCGGCCTTCGCCCACGGCACCCGGGTCGCGCTCGACGGCCTGGACCTCTTCGGCTGCTTCCACGTCAGCCAGCGCAACACCTTCACCGGGCGGCTCACCGCCGACATGCTCCGCGAGGTGCTGCGCAGGGCGGCGGAGGCGGCCGGGCTGCCGTAGGGCCGGCGCAGGCGGGGGTGCCTCAGCCGGTGCCGGTCTCGGCGGCGTCCGCCGGGTCCGGTCCGGACAGGTGCCGTAGCGCCGGCCGCCCCCACACCCTGCCCGGCTCCGCCGGGATCCCCGGCTCCCGGGGCGGTGGGCGGGCACCCGGGCGCCCGACGTGACCGTCACGGACGCCACACGTACCGGACGTCCGGCTCCCGCTCCTCGTTCCCGCTGCCGTCCGTGTACTCGGCGGCGACGAACCCGTGCCGCTCGTAGAAGCGGTGGGCGGGCTTGTTGACCTGGAAGGTCCACAGCGTGAGGCCCCCGGGACTGCGTTCCTTGGCCAGCGCGACGAACCGGTCCCCGATGCCCCGCCCCCGCCACCGCGGGTCCAGGTACAGCTGGGACAGCGACTCCCCGTCCAGGACCATCAGGCCGACCACCCCGGCCCCGGCGGCCTCGGCCACCCAGGTCTCCCGCAGCGCCACGACGACATCCCGGATGTAGTCGCGGACCTCGTCGTCGGTGTGCGGCCGGACCACGGTCGGCAGTGCGGCGTCGAAGGAGCGCAGATAGACGTCGGCGGCGGCGCGGGCGTCCGCCGCGACGGCACGTCGGAGCACGACCGTTTCCGTCACCGGCCGTCTTCCGTCCGCTCCGGCACCACGGCGGTCGCGGTGATCTCCACCAGCTGACCGGTGTACCCGAGGCAGGCGACGCCGAGCAGGGTGGAGGAGTGGGGGCCCGTGCTCAGCCCCGAGGACTCCACCACCTCCCACACCGCGGACAGCACCGAGGGCTCGCTGCTCACGACGTACACGTCCGTCGACAGCACGTGCTCCAGACCGCTGCCGACGACACGGAGTTGTTCCCGCAGGTTGGCGATCACCTGCTCGGCCTGCCGTACGGGGTCGCCGGGGCCGACGAGCTCTCCGTGCTCGTCGAGCGGCACCGCCCCCGCGAGGAAGGCGAGCTTCGTGCCGGCCTCGACGACGGAGGCGTGGGAGTAGGTGGGCGGAGGGAACAGGGCGGGGGCGGTGACGCGCCGGATCACGGTGAGCGGCTCCTCGAACGACGACGGCCGGTGGGCAACTTTTCGATGATCGGACCTCCCCGGGCCTCCCCGCACCCCAATTACGCGGGCGTCCGGGCGGCCGCACAGGTGCCGGCCGGAATACCAGGAGCGGATTCCGGCGCGGCTGCGCCAGGCTGAGGGCATGCCGCAGTACTCCGACACCGACTTCCTCGCCGCCACCGCCGACCGTCTCGCCGCCCTGCCCACCGTGCGGGCCGTGGCCCTCGGCGGCTCCCGCGCCGAGGGCACCCACCGCCCGGACAGCGACTGGGACCTGGCCGTCTACTACCGGGGCCCCTTCGACCCCGACGACCTGCGCGCCCTCGGCTGGCCGGGCGAGGTCTGCGACATCGGCGGCTGGGGCGGCGGCGTCTTCAACGGCGGCGCCTGGCTGACCATCGACGGACGCCGGGTCGACGTGCACTACCGGGACCTGGACACCGTCGAGTACGAGCTGGCCGAGGCCGGGGAGGGCCGCTTCCGGGTGGAGCCGCTGCTGTTCCACCTCGCCGGGATCCCCACCTACCTGATCGTCGCCGAACTGGCGCTCAACCAGGTCCTGCGCGGCGACCTGCCGCGCCCGGCCGCCTATCCGCCCGCACTGCGCCGCACCGCCTTCGACCACTGGTCCGGCGCCGCCCGCGCCACCCTCTCCTACGCCAGGGCCCACCACGCCCCCCACGGCCGCCTCACCGAAACCGCCGGCGCCCTGGCCACGGCGGCCATCCAGTGCGCCCACGCCGTCCTCGCCGTCCGCGGCGCATGGGTGACCAACGACAAGCGCCTGCTGGAGCGGGCGGGACTGCGGGGGATCGACGCCGTCCTGGGTGCGCTGCGTGCCGAGCCCGGCGCCCTCACCGATGCCGTGGCCGCGGCCGAGGAGATCGTCACCGAGGCGTTGCGTTCATAAAGAAACCGCGCTGCCCGCACCTTTCACCTGCCTGAAACGTGACCGCACCGTTCGCGCGGGGAACGCGATCTACCGTGGAGGCACCTCCACCGGCCACCGTCGTCCGAAGGCCCACCCCGCCCTCGTATGAACAGGAGCCCCGTGTCGCGGCGCGCTGTACCCCCCTGGCTCGCTCATGCCTTCCGCGCCCAGCGCGGTCCCGTCCCCTGGAGTGCCGTGTGCCGGGGCGCGCTCGCCGCCGGACCGCTGCTGCTCGCCGGGATGCTCGGCGGGCAGACGGCCTCCGGGGTGCTCGCCGCCATCGGCGCGATGCTCGCCGGCATCAACGACCGGCCCGGCAGCCGGCGCGCGTCCGTGAAGCGGCTCGGGGTGCCCGCGCTCGCCGGAGCGCTGGGGCTGCTCCTCGGCACGTACGCCGGGCAGGGCACGGCCGCCGTACCGCTGACCCTGGCACTCACCGCGCTGGGGCTGGTCGCCGGCGGCGTCAGCGCGGTCGGGCCCGTCGCGTCCGCCGCCGGTACCCAGCTGCTCGTCGCCGCGGCCATCGGCGCCGGGATGCCCGCGGCCGAGAGCGGCTGGCAGCGGGCCCTCGCCTTCCTGGCCGGCGCCGGCTGGCTGCTGGCGCTGCGGCTCGCCCTGCCCACCCCCGGCTCGCTCGCCGGTGACTTCCGCTTCGACGGCGAACGGGCCGCGGTCGCCGACGTGTACGACGCCGTCGCCGCGCTGCTCGACGCCGTGGGCGGGGAGCACGCCACCGCCCGGCGGGCCGCGCTGACCGCCGCCCTCGACCACGCCCAGGACGCCCTCGCCGGACCCCGGCTGCGCCGGTACGCCGGCTCCGCCGCCGAGCGCCGGCTGCACGCCCGGTTCGCGGCGGCCCTGCCCCTGGCCGAGGCCGCAACCGCCCTCTACTGGGCGGGCGAACCGGTGTCCGCGCGGGCGGCGGAGGGCGTGCTCCGTCTCCTCGTACAGCCGGGCCGGTGCGATCCACACCCCCGGGGCCGCCGTGCCGAAGCCCAGGCCGGCCAGCCGGGAGCGCAG
>NZ_JBEXKG010000140.1:0-19992 GCF_040609555.1 Streptomyces sp. NPDC004658 | reverse complement strand
CAGCACGGTCTACTCCTGACGACGGCTTCGCGAGCGAGAGACGATGCAGCAAGGCCTACCCGCTGTGCGCGCGCCGGGACCGCACACGGCCCGTTCGGAACGCACCCCGGTCACCCCGGCGGGCAGCCGCCGGCCGCCGCACGCCGACCGCCTCCCGCGCGGCACGTCCCCGTCGGCCCGGCCCCTGACCGGCGGCTGACGGCCCAGCCGGCCCCGGGGTCCGGTACGCACCACCGCCCCGCGGCACGACGAAGGCCCCGCTCCCGGAACAGGAGCGGGGCCTTGCGCGTATCCCTTCCGGGCGAACCGGCGGTCAGCCCTTCCAGGCGCGGGCCACGCGGCCGTCCCGCACCTCGAAGTTCAGCCGTCCGGCCCGGTACTCCATGGTGATGATCGCGCCCGGCGGCAGCGACCGCACCGTCGACCAGCCGCGCTGCCGCGCGAGCCGTTCGGCGTGCGCCGCGTCGAGGCCGACGTACCCGTCCGGGCTGTCCTGGGGCTCCGCTGGCGGAGTGGGAATCGGTGCCATGCGGCCACGCTAGGCCGCGACCGGCGGTGACGGAAGCCGGGCACGGACGGGTAAGAGCCGTATCCGGCTCCCGTCACACTTCCGTCACAGCCACTCGAGTCCCCGGCGGGTGTCACACGAACGGGGGTTTCCGTTCGGCTTACCGGGGTAATCGAACAGAATTCATGCGTGCCCTGGGGTCCCTCCGAAATACCCGTCGGAAAGTGCCGCAGCGGGGATCCGGGCGGACCCGGGGTGCGATTCCCCGCAATCCGCGGGGGCGTCACGGCAGCTGACGCCACATAGGAAATTCACGGATTCGGCACACAACAGCCCGACGGCATGACGTCCTGCCCACCGCCCCCGCACACCCGGGTCACCCCGCCCCGGGCCCGCTCGGAGTCCCCGCCGTCGGACCCGCACCACCCGGGGCACGCGTCCCGGGCTCCGCGGCCCGGGCCAGGGCGCCGTCGAGCCGGTCCCGGAGCCTTCTGACGGCGTCGGTCAGCTCGGCCGGCTCGATCACCTCGAACGGCAGGCCCAGCATCAGCAGGTGAACGACCATCACGTCGAGGCTCGCCGCGCCGCAGCGCAGCAGGCACGCGTCCGCCCCGTCGGGCTCCAGCGTCCCGGAGGAGGGCGAGACGTGCTCGGCGGCCTCGTGCAGGGGCACCAGCAGCCGGACGGTGGAGTGCGTGGGGTACGCGCGCGTGGAGACGCCCCGGGACACATAGGCGGCGAGGTCCCCGGCGGGCGGTTCGCGCGGGATGAAGCGCGGCCCGTGCGGCGGCCTGGGGGTGATCCGGTCCACCCGGAAGGTCCGCCAGCCGGCCCGGTCGACGTCCCAGGCGACCAGGTACCAGCGCCGCTCGGTGCACACCAGCCGGTGCGGTTCGACGGTACGGCGGCTGCTCGCGCCCTCGTGCGTGCGGTACTCGAACCGCAGCCGCTCGGCGTCCCGGCACAGGTGGGCGAGTTCGGTGAGCAGGGCCGGGTCGACGGGGGTCACCGGCGGGCCGCCGCGCAGCATGGGCACGGTGAAGGCGGTGAGGGCGCCGACCCTGCGGCGCAGCCGGTGCGGCAGCACCTGCTCCAGCTTGGCCAGGGCCCGTACCGAGGTCTCGCCGATGCCCTCGATGCCCTGTCCGGCGGCGGTGCGCAGGCCGACGGCCACGGCGACCGCCTCGTCGTCGTCCAGCAGCAGGGGCGGGAGTTCGGCGCCCACGCCCAGCTGGTAGCCGCCGCCGGTGCCGGGGCTGGCGTGGACCGGGTAGCCCAGCTCGCGCAGCCGGTCCACGTCCCGGCGGACGGTGCGCGGGGTGACGCCGAGCCGTTCGGCCAGCTGGGGGCCGGACCACTCGCGATGGGCCTGGAGCAGCGAGAGCAGGCGCAGCAGGCGCGCGGAGGTCTCCACCATGCGCCCGAGTGTGCCAGGGGATGCGGACAGCCGCTGTCCTCATCGGGACAGCGGCTGTCGCTGGGCGTGCCGGCTTCAGAGCGCGAGGCGCTGACCGGGCACGATCAGGTTCGGGTCGTCGCCGATGACGGCCTTGTTGGCGGCGTAGACGCGCTGCCAGGTGGTGCCGTGCCGGGCCGCGATGGTGCTCAGGGTGTCGCCCTGGCGGACGGTGTAGTCGCCGTGCGCGGCACCGCGGTGGGTGGTGGCCGCCGGGCGTTCCGGCGCCTTCGCCGGGGCGGTACGGGTGGGGGCGGACTCCGTCGTCGCGCCGCTGTGGTGGGTCGCCGTACCGGAGGAGCCGGTGCGGGCCGCCGCGGGTGCGGCGCCCACGGCCCCGGCGCGGGCCGAGCAGACGGGCCAGGCGCCCCAGCCCTGGGCCTGCTGGACCTTGGTGGCGACGGCGATCTGCGCGCTCCTGGAGGCCTGGTCGGCCGTCGGGGCGTAGGCGGTGCCGCCGTACGCGCGCCAGGTGCCGGCGGAGAACTGGAGCCCGCCGTAGTAGCCGTTGCCGGTGTTGATGTGCCAGTTGCCGCCGCTCTCGCACTGGGCGATGCGGTCCCACACCCCGTTGTCCGCCGCGGCGGCGTTGCCGGTCGCGGCCAGCAGTCCCAGCGGGGCCAGCAGGGCGGCTCCGGCGAGCGCGGCCGTCGTACGGCCCTTGCGGGCGCCGTCGGGACGGGCGGTGTTGCGGGTGGTATCGGCACACTCGGACATGTAGTTCCCTCTCCACGAACCCGGGCTCCCCCAAGGCGGAGCGCGGTTCCCCGCGTAGGACCGCGGTTCCTCGCGCCCGCCCCGCCCGCCGTGACCGGTGTCGGCGCTTCGGCTCTGCCTGGTGCCGGCCGGCGGACGTACCCGAGCGGTGCTCGTTGCACACGGCGGAGGAATGTAAGGAGGGTGAGCGGCGGGAATCAACCAACTCGTCGTCGTTCCAGGCCAGTTGCCTGTTACTGCGGGTATCGGCGATTTTCGGCCACCCACTACATGCGCTGATTTCCCGATTTGTCGACCACTGACCGAGGCGATCTGTGACCCACCTCACCCGTTCAAGTTCCTTGACGGCGAACGGAGTTGACAGTGAGTGTTCGATTCCGCACCGCAGGTGACCGTGTGCGGTGGAAGGTGCGAACCGGTCGCCCCGGGGGCGTGACCACCACCACAGGACGCCCGTTGTCTTCTTCATGAGCCCGGAACCCCGGGGCTCATCGGCCGGGAGCCACCCGGCCGACCCAGCACCGCATCCCGAGGGAGCCACCCGTGCCGCGCATGCTCGACGTCAGCGACGCCGTACGCGCCGAGATCGGCGACGAAGAAGCCGACCGGCTGCTCGCCGGAGAGAACGCCCCGGGCAGTTACGACTGCACGTCCTGTCGCACCCCGGGCGACTCCGAGCAGGAGCGCACCAGCACCGTTCTGTTCGTCGGCGACGAGACCGCCGTCCTCGCCTTCGCCCACGCCAGCTGTCTGCCCTCGCAGGTCGTCCAGGTGACGGAGGAGCAGCTCCAGGGCGCCGTCCGCTCCATCGGCGCCGTCGGCGGCGACCCGGCCGGCGGTGAGCCCCGCACCTCCGTGCCCGAGCAGGCGGTGCTCGGCGTCACCAGCGGACTCGTCCTGATCGACGGGGAGCTGCACCCCGCGCTCGTCGTCGAGCCGACCTCGCCGATCGTCCGCCCGGGCACCACCGGGACGGGCGACGACTTCCTGCCGCTGCTCATCGAGCAGGGCTTCATGCCGGTGACCGAGCTGGCGTCCGTCCCCCCGGTGCTGCACGGCTGGTCCGTCCTGCTGGCCGTGGGCCAGCTGCACGCGGTGCTGCAGCCGTCGGCGGCCGGCGGGCAGCCGGTGGCCTGGTGGCAGGCGCACCAGCCGCTCCAGGTGACCGACAGCTGGCGGGCCGCCGCGAACAAGCACCAGCAGGTGCTGATGTTCGCCGCGCCGGTCGGGTCCATCGGACGCCAGCCGCGGGAGGACCTGCTGCGGGACGCGCTCGACAAGGCCGCCGCGGGCGGCAAGCTGGTCGCCGCGGCGCTGCCCCTCGCGGGCACCTGAGCCCCGGTGAGCCGTCCGGCCGCATCTCTTTCCGGTTACGGTCGTTTGGACATACGTGCACGCATACGACACTCCTCCCCGCCGGTCCTTCTCCTCCGTGCCGTCCGCCCGGGCGGCTCACGAGCCGTCCGGCGGGCCCTCGGCCACGCCGATCTACGACTCGCTCTACGCGGAGTGGGTCAGGACCTTCCGCACACTGCCGGGGGACCGCAGCGGTGAGGAGGAGCTGCGGTTCAGCGCCTTCGGGGACTTCCCGGACGGTACGGGCACGTACGGCGGTCACCGGGCGGGGTCGTTCAGCAGCTCCTACAGCGCCTACAGCGCGGGTGCCTACAGCGCCCGGCAGCAGTCGCAGTGGCAGCGGGTCGGCACGCTGGGCCGGCAGCAGGACACGGGGATGCATCACGTGCCGGCCGCGGCCGCCCTGCCGCCGGGGCCGCGCCGGAGTGCGTGACGGGCACACGGACGAGGAGGGCGGCCCCGGAACACCGGGGCCGCCCTCCTCGTCGTCACGCCGTTACTTCTTCTTCGCGCCGCGCTTCTCGCGCACCCGCACCGAGATGTGGATCGGGGTGCCCTCGAAGCCGAACTCCTCGCGCAGGCGGCGCTCGATGAAGCGCCGGTAGCCCGCCTCGATGAAGCCGGAGGCGAAGAGCACGAACCGCGGGGGCTTGGTGCCGGCCTGGGTACCGAACAGGATGCGCGGCTGCTTGCCGCCCCGGACGGGGTGCGGGTGGGCGGAGACCAGCTCGCCGAGGAAGGCGTTCAGCCGGCCCGTGGGGACCCGCGTCTCCCAGCCGGCCAGCGCCGTCTCGATCGCCGGGACCAGCTTCTCCATGTGCCGGCCGGTGCGCGCCGAGACGTTGACCCGGGGCGCCCAGGCGACCTGGCCCAGCTCGGTCTCGATCTCCCGCTCCAGGTAGTAGCGGCGCTCCTCGTCCAGCGTGTCCCACTTGTTGAAGGCGATCACCATCGCGCGGCCCGCCTCGACGGCCATGCTGATGATCCGCTGGTCCTGCACGGAGATGGACTCGGAGGCGTCGATCAGCACGACGGCCACCTCGGCCTTCTCCACGGCGGCGGCCGTACGCAGCGACGCGTAGTAGTCGGCGCCCTGCTGGAGGTGGACGCGCTTGCGGATACCGGCGGTGTCCACGAACTTCCAGGTCTTGCCGCCGAGCTCGATGATCTCGTCCACCGGGTCGCGGGTGGTGCCCGCCAGCTCGTTGACGACGACGCGCTCCTCACCGGCCACCTTGTTCAGCAGCGAGGACTTGCCGACGTTCGGGCGGCCGATCAGGGCCACGCGGCGGGGGCCGCCGATCGCGGTGCCGAAGGACTGCTCCGGGGCGTTCGGCAGCACCTCCAGGACGGCGTCGAGCATGTCGCCCGTGCCGCGGCCGTGCAGGGCCGAGACCGGGTGGGGCTCGCCGAGGCCCAGGTTCCACAGGTAGGCCGCGTCGGCCTCGCCGCTCGGGCCGTCGACCTTGTTGGCGCACAGCACGACCGGCTTGCCGGCCTTGCGCAGCAGCCGGACGACCGCCTCGTCGGTGTCGGTCGCGCCGACCTTGGCGTCGACCACGAAGACGACCGCGTCGGCCGCCTCGATCGCGTACTCGGCCTGGGCGGCCACGGAGGCGTCGATGCCGAGGACGTCCTGCTCCCAGCCGCCGGTGTCCACGACCTTGAAGCGGCGGCCGGCCCACTCGGCCTCGTAGGTGACGCGGTCGCGGGTGACGCCCGGCCGGTCCTCCACGACCGCCTCGCGGCGGCCGATCATCCGGTTGACCAGTGTCGACTTGCCGACATTGGGGCGGCCGACGACGGCGAGCACGGGCAGCGGGCCGTGGCCCGCCGCCTCGATGGCGCCCTCGACGTCCTCGATGTCGAAGCCCTCTTCCGCGGCGAGCTCCATGAACTCCGCGTACTCGGCGTCGCCGAGAGCCCCGTGCTCGTACTCGTGCTCGGCCGAGCCGTCGGGCTGGATGTCGTCGTTCATGAAGTCCGTACCTCGTCGTTCATTCGTGGTGATCGGTGGAACGAGCCCTCGCGGGGGCTCGTTCCACTACTCAAGTGTCGCCTGGCGCCCGGTCAGGCGCCTGGCGTTTTCCAGATGGCTGGTGAGCTGCTTCTGGATGCGCTCGGTCGCCTCGTCCAGCGCCTTGCGCGTACGCCGCCCGCTGCCGTCGCCCGCCGGGAACGGGTCCCCGAAGACGACGTCGACGCGGGAGCGCAGCGGGGGCAGCGCCTTGACCAGCCGGCCGGGCCGCTCCGCGCTTCCCAGGACGGCCACCGGGACGATCGGTGCCCCGCTGCGGACCGCGAAGTAGGCCAGCCCGGCGCGCAGCGAGGCGAAGTCGCCCTCGCCCCGGGTGCCCTCCGGGAAGATGCCCAGCACTCCCCCGGCCGCCAGCACGTCCAGGGCCTGGCCGATCGCGGTGCGGTCGGCGGCGGCCCGGTCCACCTTCAGCTGGCCGATGCCGGTCAGGAAGGAGCCCAGCGGACCGATGAAGGCTTCCTTCTTGATCAGGAAGTGCGTCGGCCGGGGCGACACCCCCATGACCATCGGGCCGTCGATGTTGTGCGAGTGGTTCACCGCGAGGATCACCGGGCCGTCGGCCGGCACCCTCCAGGCGCCGAGCACGCGCGGCCGCCACAGCCCGTACATCAGGCCGACGCCGATGCGCCGCCCGACCTCGGCGCCCCGCTCCGACGCGACCGGACGGCTCACTTCCCGGCCCGCTTCTCCTCGACCAGGGTGACGACGCACTCGATGACCTGGGCGAGGGTGAGCTCGGTGGTGTCCACCTCGACCGCGTCGTCGGCCTTGGCGAGCGGCGAGGTCTTGCGGCTGGAGTCGGCCGCGTCCCGCTTGATGAGGGCCTCGCGGGTGGCGTGGACGTCGGCGCCCTTCAGCTCGCCGCTGCGGCGGGCCGCGCGGGCCTCCGGGGAGGCGGTCAGGAAGATCTTCAGGTCGGCGTCCGGCAGGACCGTCGTACCGATGTCCCGGCCCTCGACCACGATGCCGTTCTCCGCCGCGGCGGCCAGGGAGCGCTGCAGCTCGGTGATCCGGGCGCGCACCTCGGGCACCGCGCTGACCGCGCTGACCTTCGAGGTGACCTCCTGGGTGCGGATCGGGCCGGCCACGTCGACGCCGTCGACCGTGATGGTCGGGGCGGCCGGGTCGGTGCCGGAGACGATCTCCGGCTTGCCGGCGACGGCGGCGATGGCGGTCGGGTCGTCCAGGTCGATGCCGTTGGTGACCATCCACCAGGTGATCGCCCGGTACTGGGCACCGGTGTCCAGGTAGCTGAGGCCGAGCTGCGCGGCCACGGCCTTCGACGTGCTCGACTTGCCCGTGCCGGAGGGACCGTCGATCGCGACGATCACGGGCTTGGCGGTCGGGGCGGCGCCGTTTTCCACGGGAGGGCACCTTCCTGGTGAAGGGTGGTGAGCGGGGTCCGGGACGCGAGGGCGCCCCGCACAAGGTTACTGGCTCGCGGGAGGCGCCCTCACCGGGTGTTACCGGCGCAGCGCCCAGCCCCGCTCGCGCAGTGCCTGCTCCAGCACCGGCACCGCCTTCGGTTCGACGCTCAGCTGGACCAGACCGGCCTGCTGCCCGGTCGCGTGCTCGATCCGGACGTCCTCGATGTTGACCCCGGCCCGGCCCGCGTCGGCGAAGATGCGGGCGAGCTGGCCGGGCTGGTCGTCGATGAGGACGACGACGGTCTCGTACGCGCGCGGGGCGCTGCCGTGCTTGCCGGGTACCCGCACCTGGCCCGCGTTCCCGCGGCGCAGCACGTCCTCGATGCCGGCGGTGCCCTCGCTCCGCTTGGCCTCGTCGGAGGACTGCAGGGCCCGCAGCGCCCGGACCGTCTCGTCCAGGTCGGCGGCGACGTCGGAGAGCAGGTCGGCGACCGGTCCCGGGTTCGCGGACAGGATGTCGATCCACATGCGCGGGTCGGAGGCGGCGATCCGGGTCACGTCCCTGATCCCCTGCCCGCACAGCCGTACGGCGGCCTCCTCGGCGTGCTCCAGGCGCGCGGCGACCATGTTGGACACCAGGTGGGGCATGTGGGAGACGAGGGCGACCGCGCGGTCGTGGGCGTCGGCGTCCATGACGACCGGGACGGCCCGGCAGTGCGAGACCAGCTCCAGGGCGAGGTTGAGCACCTCGGTGTCGGTGTCCCGGGTCGGGGTGAGCACCCAGGGGCGGCCCTCGAAGAGGTCGGCGGTCGCGGCCAGCGGGCCGGACCTCTCCCGCCCGGACATGGGGTGCGTGCCGATGTACGCGGTGAGGTCCAGGCCGAGCGCCTCCAGCTCGCGGCGCGGACCGCCCTTGACGCTGGCGACGTCCACGTAGCCGCGGGCGACGCCCCGGCGCATGGCGTCGGCGAGGACCCGGGCCACGTGGGCGGGCGGGGCGGCGACGATCGCCAGGTCGACCGGGCCCTCGGGGGCCTGGTCGGTGCCGGCGCCGAGCGCGGCGGCCGTGCGGGCCTGCTCGGGGTCGTGGTCGGCGAGGTGGACGGTGACGCCGCGCTGGGTGAGGGCCAGGGCGGCGGAGGTGCCGATGAGGCCGGTTCCGATGACGAGTGCGGTTCTCACTGGGCGATGTCCTTGCGCAGGGCCGCGGCGGCGCCGAGGTAGACGTGGGCGATGTCGGCGCGGGGCTTGTCCGACTCGATGTGCGCGAGGATCCGCACGACGCGGGGCATGGCGCCCTCGATGTCCAGTTCCTGGGCGCAGATCAGGGGGACGTCCACGATGCCGAGCCTGCGGGCGGCGGCGGCCGGGAAGTCGCTGTGCAGGTCGGGGGTGGCCGTGAACCAGATGCTGATCAGGTCGTCGGCGGTCAGCCCGTTCCGCTCCAGGACGGCGGTGAGCAGGGCTCCGACCCGCTCCTCCATGTGACCGGCCTCGTCCCGCTCCAGTTGGACGGCCCCCCGGACCGCTCGTACCGCCACGGCGCTGCTCCTCGCTGACATGCGTGTTCCGTTCTTGGTCCGTCCAGCGTAGTCAGCCCGCGCGGGACGGGCGCGGGCCGCTCGCTCGCTGAGACGATGCGAGAGTTCCGGTATCCACCGATATGCACATCTGTACGGAGGTCTGACATGACCCAGCCAGCGACACGGCGGACGGTTCTCGCCACGGGCGCCGGTGCGCTCGCCCTGGGGTGCGTGGGATGCGGCGCGGAGAACGGCGGTACGGCCACGTCGGCATCGTCGGCACCGGCGTCGCCGTCGTCCCCGGGCGCGCAGGAGGCGGCCACCGACGGGAAGGCGCTGGCGAGGACGAGCGACATCCCGGAGGGCGGCGGCAAGGTGTTCAAGAAGGAGAAGGTGGTGGTCACCCAGCCGAAGAAGGGTGACTTCAAGGCCTTCTCGGCGGTCTGCACGCACCAGGGCTGCCTGGTGGACAAGGTGACGGACGGCACCATCGACTGTCCGTGCCACGGCAGCAGGTTCCACATCGCCGACGGCGCGGTGGCGCACGGCCCCGCGACCAGGCCGCTGCCCCAGCGGTCGATCACGGTGGACGGAAATTCGATCCGCCTGAGCTGAGGGCGCCGCGTACGCTCCGGGGATGCAGCCGCAGGACCTCGTACGCGACCACACGGTCTACGCCTGTGTCATGGGCTCCCGCGCCTTCGGCCTGGCCACGGACGCCAGCGACACCGACCGGCGCGGGGTGTTCCTCGCACCGACCCCGCTGTTCTGGCGGTTCGAGAAGCCGCCGACGCATGTGGAGGGGCCGGGCGAGGAGCGGTTCTCCTGGGAGCTGGAACGGTTCTGCGAGCTGGCGCTGCGCGGCAACCCGAACATCCTGGAGTGCCTGCACTCCCCGCTGGTGGAGCACGTGGACGGCACCGGCCGCGAGCTGCTGTCCCTGCGCGGCGCCTTCCTGTCCCGGCAGGCGTACGACACCTTCACGCGGTACGCCCTCGGCCAGCGCAGGAAGCTCGACGCCGACGTCCGCGCGACGGGCGCCCCGCGCTGGAAGCACGCGATGCATCTGCTGCGCCTGCTGATGAGCGCCCGGGACCTGCTGCGCAGCGGCGAGCTGGTGATCGACGTCGGTGAGCGGCGCGGGCCCCTGCTGGCGGTGAAGCGCGGCGAGGTGCCGTGGCCGCGCGCGGAGGCGTGGATGGTCCGGCTGGCGGCCGAGGCGGAGGAGGCCCTGCGGGGCACCCCGCTGCCCCCGGAGCCGGACCGCGCGCGCGTGGCCGCCTTCCTGCACCGGGTGCGCCGGGACTCAGCCCTCCAGGCGGAGCCGGACCACCAGGTCGTGCAGGGCGTCGTGGGAACCGGCCGCGTCGGGCAGGGCTGAGCCGGCTTGCGCCTCGTCCAGCACGGTGTGCAGCCGCTCCACGTCGGCCTCCACGCGCGCGTGGTCGACGTCGGCCTTGCCGTGCTCCCGTTCCCGCTTGGCGGCGATCAGCTCGGGCAGGTAACCGGGAGCGCCGACCTCGTCCAGCAGCGTGGGCAGATGGGCCTGCACCTCGCCGCTGCGCATGAGGTGGATGCCGGTGAGCAGCACACGGAAGGTGTAGAGCAGCGGCTTGAGTTCGCCGGTCTTCTCGAACAGCCGCCACTGGGTCACCGCGAACCCCCGGTAGTGGTGGGCGTGGTGGCTGGTGAGGACGCCGGGGGCCAGGGCGGCCAGCTCCCGGTGGGCCTCCGAGGTGTGCACGACCAGCGGCGAGAGCAGCTGCTCCAGCACATAGCCGTTGCGGCGGAGCATGAGCCGTACGAACTTGCGCAGGTCGTGGGTGACGAGGTCCAGCTCGACGCCGTACCGGACCCAGGTCCGCGAGCGGGTCTCCTCCGGCTCGCGCAGGCCGACGAGGTCGGCGGCGGGGAGCAGGTGGACGCCCCTGAGGTCCACGTCGGAGTCCTGCGAGGGGAATCCGTACAGGTGGGCTCCGGAGACGGTGGCGAACAGCAAGGGGTCGGGCTGCTCCGCGACCACCGGGGCCAGGTCTGTGCCGAGGTCGTCGATCATGGACCTAAGCGTCCCAGAGCACTCCCAGGGCCAACAGGTCGCCCCGGTACTCGATCCGCTCCGTCCAGTCGGCGGGCCAGGCGGCGGCGCCGAGCCAGGCGCCCGCGAAGGCGCCGGTGAGGCAGGCGAGGGAGTCGGAGTCGCCGGCGGTGCAGGCGGCCCGGCGCAGGGCGGTGACGGGTTCGTCGGGGAAGAGCAGGAAGCACAGCAGCCCGGTCGCGAGGGCCTCCTCGGCGATCCAGCCCTCGCCGGTGGCCAGGCAGGGGTCGGTCTCCGGGGAGACGGTCCGCGCGGCCTGCTGGAGCCGGCCGAGGATCTCCAGGCACTCGTCCCAGCCGCGTGCGATGAACTGCTCGGGGCCGGGGTCCTGCGAGCGGGTCCACAGGTCGCCGAGCCAGGTGTGGTGGTAGCGGGTGCGGTTCCGAAGGGCGTAGGAGCGCAGGTGCCCGACCAGTCCGGCCGGGTCGGTGCCCTGGGCGAGCAGGTGGACGGCGTGGGCGGTGAGGTCGGAGGCGGCCAGCGCGGTGGGGTGGCCGTGGGTGAGCGCTGCCTGCAACTGGGCGGCGCCGGACCGCTGTTCGCCGCTCAGCCCGGGGGCGAGTCCGATCGGGGCGACCCGCATGTTGGCGCCGCAGCCCTTGGAGCCGATCCGGCTGGCGTCCTGCCAGGCCCGGCCCTCCGCCTTGAGCAGCTCGCAGGCCCGCAGACAGGTGGCGCCGGGGGCGCGGTTGTTGTCGGGTGACCGGTACCAGTCCACGAACTCCTCGCGCAGGGGCCGCTCCAGCCGCTTCGGGGCGAGGGGTCCGCGCTCCATGGCCGTGCGCAGGGCTCGCCCGAGGGCGAGGGTCATCTGGGTGTCGTCGGAGACGAAGGCCCGCTTCGGCAGCTCCATCTCCCGCCAGGGCCCGCACTTGGCGAGGATCGACGGCACGTCGTTGAATTCGGTCGGGAAGCCGAGGGCGTCCCCCAGGGCGAGGCCGAGGAGCGCCCCGGTCGCCGGCTGCTTGGGCATATACGCCATCCCCCTTTATCGTCACCATGACAATAAAGGGGGACGGTGATCACGGCAAGGCGCTTTAGAGGTCGACTTCCTTCATCAGCATGCCGACCTCGGTGTTCGACAGGCGGCGCAGCCAGCCCGACTTCTGGTCGCCCAGGGTGATCGGGCCGAAGGCGGTGCGCACCAGCTTGTCGACCGGGAAGCCCGCCTCGGCCAGCATGCGGCGCACGATGTGCTTGCGGCCCTCGTGCAGGGTCACCTCGACCAGGTAGTTCTTGCCGGTCTGCTCCACCACCCGGAAGTGGTCCGCGCGGGCGTAGCCGTCCTCCAGCTGGATGCCGTCCTTCAGCCGCTTGCCCAGGTCGCGCGGGATCGGGCCGACGATGTGCGCGAGGTAGGTCTTCTTCACGCCGTACTTGGGGTGCGTGAGGCGGTGTGCCAGCTCGCCGTGGTTGGTGAGCAGGATGACGCCCTCGGTCTCGGTGTCCAGCCGGCCGACGTGGAAGAGCCGGGTCTCGCGGTTGGTGACGTAGTCCCCGAGGCACTGCCGGCCCTCCGGGTCCTCCATGGTGGAGACCACGCCCGCGGGCTTGTTCAGCGAGAAGAACTGGTACGACTGGGTCGCGACCGTCAGGCCGTCGACCTTGACCTCGTCCCTCTCGGGGTCGACGCGCTTGCCCTGCTCGGTGACGATCTCGCCGTTCACCTCGACCCGGGCCTGGTCGATCAGCTCCTCGCAGGCCCGCCGGGAGCCGTAGCCCGCGCGCGCGAGGACCTTCTGGAGCCGCTCGCCCTCCTGCTCGGCGCCCGGGAAGGTCTTGGGCAGCTTGATGTCCTTCTTGCCCGCGTACCGCTCCCGGTTGCGCTCCTCGACCCGCGTCTCGTACTCGCGCGAGCGCGCCGGGGCCGTACGGCCGCCCTCCTGGGGCCGCTTCGGGCCGCCCTTGGCCCCTCCTCGCGCGGCCCCGCCACGCCCGGCCTTGGGGCCGTCCTTGGTGGCCCCCGGGCCCACGTCGTAGCGGCGCTCCTCGGGGCGGGGCTTGCGGGGCCGGCCCTGCCCCTGCTTCTGGTCCCTGTCGTTGCCGGCACCGCGGTAGTTACCGCGCCCGCCGCTCTTGCCGCTGCCGCTGCTTCGCATCAAGGTTTCCGTCTTAGTCGTCTGCGTCCTGACCGCCGGGCGCGTCGGGCGCGTCCGGGTCGAACGACGGGACTCCCTCCTGGGTCTCGGCCTCGATCGCCTCCGCCTCCGGGAGGAAGGGCGCGAGCTCCGGGAGCTCGTCCAGGCCGCGCAGGCCCATCCGCTCCAGGAAGTAGTTCGTCGTCCTGTACAGGATCGCACCTGTTTCGGGTTCCGTGCCCGCCTCCTCGACCAGACCGCGCTGGAGGAGGGTGCGCATCACGCCGTCGCAGTTCACCCCGCGCACGGCGGAGACCCGGCTGCGGCTGACCGGCTGGCGGTAGGCGACGACCGCCAGGGTCTCCAGCGCGGCCTGGGTGAGCCGGGCGGTCTGCCCGTCCAGGACCAGCCGCTCGACGGCGGGCGCGTAGGCGGGGCGGGTGTAGAAGCGCCAGCCGCCCGCGACGAACCGCAGTTCGAAGCCGCGGCCCTGCACGGTGTACTCGTCGGCCAGCTCGCGCAGGGCGTCCGCGATCTGCCGCCGGGGCCGCTCCAGGATCTTCGCCAGGTGCTCCTCGGTCGCGGGCTCGTCCACGACCATGAGCATCGCCTCCAGGGCGGGCTTGAGATCGAGGTCGGCGGTCTCGCTCATGCCTTCTTCTCCTCCTCGGGCGCCTCCGGCGGCCGGTCGAACTCGTCCGTGACCCTCGGCGCCTCGTCCCCGTCCCCGCCGGTCCAGCGCACCAGCAGCTCGCCGAGGGCGGTCTCCTGGTCGAGGGCGACGGCCTTCTCCCGGTACAGCTCCAGCAGCGCCAGGAACCGCGCCACGACGGTGAGGGTGTCGCCGGTGTCCTCCACCAGCACCCGGAAGCTGGCCTCGCCCAGCTCCCGCAGCCGCGCGACCACGATCCCGGCCTGCTCCTGCACGCTGACCAGCGGGGCGTGGATGTGGTCGACGTAGACCTGCGGTTTGGGCTTGGGCTGCATGGCCTTGACGGCGAGCTTGGCGAAGCCCTCGGGGCCGATGCTGATGACGACCTCGGGCAGCAGCTCGGCGTGCTGCGGTTCGAGGCCGACGGTACGGGGATACCGCCGGGCCTCGTCGTCGAGCCGCCGGTCGAAGATGTCGGCGATCTGTTTGTAGGCGCGGTACTGGAGGAGGCGGGCGAACAGCAGGTCCCGGGCCTCCAGCAGGGCCAGGTCGGCCTCGTCCTCCACCTCGGCGGCGGGCAGCAGCCGGGCGGCCTTGAGGTCGAGCAGCGTGGCCGCGACGACCAGGAACTCCGTGGTCTGGTCCAGGTCCCAGTCGGGTCCCATGGCCCGGATGTGCGCCATGAACTCGTCGGTGACCTTCGACAGGGCGACCTCGGTGACGTCCAGCTTGTGCTTGGAGATCAGCTGGAGGAGCAGGTCGAAGGGACCCTCGAAGTTCGCGAGGCGGACCTTGAAGACGCCGTCGGAACCGGGTTCGGACTCGCCGGGCTCGCGCTGGGAGTCGACGGGCGCGGGCTCACCGGGCTCCGGGTCGGACACGGCGGACTCGGGCTCACCGGGCTCGGGCCGGGGCAGCGCCGGTTCGGGTTCGGGCAGTTCCGGCTCAGGGCTCTCCGGCTCCGGCTCGGGAGCCTCGGCGGGTACGGCGGCCGGCTCGGCCGGCGTGACGCCCGGCCCTCGCCCCAGCGCACGCCGACGACCGGCGGATGCGCCGGGGGCAGGGGCTCCGTTCGAGGTCATGGCCCCCGCAGGCTACCGCTAGCGCCCGCGCAGCCGTCGCACGAGGATGCTCGCGTCACCGCGGGACTCCAGGTCGGCCAGGACCACGGCCACCGCCTCGCGGACGATCCGCCCGCGGTCCACCGCGAGCCCGTGCTCGCCGCGGAGCACCAGCCGCGCGTGCTCCAGGTCCATCAGTTCCTCGGCGGAGACGTACACGGTGATCTTCTCGTCGTGCCGCTCGCGCCCGCTGGGCCGGCGGGCCGCCGACCGTCCGCGCTTGCGCGGCTGCGCGGCGGCAGAACCTTCCTGCGCCGTCTGCCGGCGCGCCGGGCGGGTGCGGGACTCACCGGCCTCGGCCGGCTCGGCCTCCGCCGCCGCGTGCTCCGCCCCCTCC
Source organism: Streptomyces sp. NPDC004658 (assembly GCF_040609555.1). Classification (NCBI taxonomy): domain Bacteria; kingdom Bacillati; phylum Actinomycetota; class Actinomycetes; order Kitasatosporales; family Streptomycetaceae; genus Streptomyces; species Streptomyces sp. NPDC004658. Next base: position 4,744 of record NZ_JBEXKG010000140.1, on the reverse strand, counting down.
CCGTCACCGTTGCGGACGGGCACCGACTGCGGTACGTCCTCGGCGGCGGCCGCCTCGTCGCTCTCCCCCGCGGGAGCCGGCACCCGGGCCTCACCGTTGGCCGCGCGGCGGGGCGTGGACGGCTGGAGCGCCATCCCCCCGGTCGTGCGGAAGAGTTCGTCGGCCCCCGGCAGACTCACTCGGCGTGACACCGGGCGAGCACCTCCCTGGCGAGCTGACGGTAGGCGGCGGCGCCGACGGAGTTGGAGGCGTAGGTGGTGATCGGCTCACCGGCGACCGTGGTCTCCGGGAAGCGCACCGTGCGGCCGATGACCGTGTGGTAGACGTGGTCGTCGAAGGCCTCGACCACGCGGGCCAGCACCTCGCGGCTGTGGACGGTGCGCGAGTCGTACATCGTGGCGAGGATGCCGTCGAGCTCCAGCTCCGGGTTGAGCCGTTCCTGGACCTTCTCGATGGTCTCGGTCAGCAGGGCCACACCGCGCAGGGCGAAGAACTCGCACTCCAGCGGCACGATCACCTTGTGCGCGGCCGTCAGCGCGTTGACGGTGAGCAGACCGAGCGAGGGCTGGCAGTCGATCACGATGTAGTCGTAGTCGGGCAGCAGCGGCTTCAGGGCCCGCTGGAGCGTCGACTCGCGCGCGACCTCGGAGACCAGCTGGACCTCGGCGGCCGACAGGTCGATGTTGGACGGCAGCAGGTCCATGTTGGGGACCGCCGTCTTCAGCAGGACCTCGTCCGCGGACATGCCCCGCTCCATGAGCAGGTTGTAGACGGTGAGGTCCAGCTCCATCGGGTTGACGCCGAGACCGACCGACAGCGCGCCCTGCGGGTCGAAGTCCACGAGCAGCACGCGCCGGCCGTACTCCGCGAGCGCGGCACCCAGGTTGATGGTCGACGTCGTCTTGCCGACGCCGCCCTTCTGGTTGCACATCGCGATGATCGTCGCGGGGCCGTGGTCGGTCAGCGGGCCCGGGATCGGGAAGTACGGCAGCGGGCGTCCGGTCGGGCCGATGCGCTCACGGCGCTGGCGGGCCGCGTCGGGCGCGAGCGTGGCCGCGTACTCGGGATCGGGCTCGTACTCGGCGTCGGGGTCGTAGAAGTGCCCCTCGGGCAGTTCGTCGTAGTCGGCGAAGTGGTTGTGGGGCGCGCCACTTCCGTCGCCGGCCATGGCGTTCACGTGATGGCCATCCATGCTCTGGTGTGCTGTCCCGGCCGCCTGCGGACCGGAACTCTGGTGGGCTGCGAAGGTGCGCACAGCTACGGAGCCGACAGCCTCGAATCCCGCGGGGCCCTGGCCCCGTGCAGGCATTCCTGGTTGACCACCCCCGGGAGAAAATGTCGACTCATTCACAAGTCGTCTTACCTCCTTGGTGACCAGGAAACTTCTAGACAAGGTCAGCGTGGCACCATGCCGACGGTTGGCGACTCTATGGCGTGTCGGCGGTCCGCAGCAACACAATCCGCCGGACCCGGCAGGATGTGTCGGCAATGAAACATCTCGCTGTCAAGGGCGTACGGCCGTCGCACAGCAGGTTTCACCGGTGTGCGAATCGGTCGAAGGGTTACGTTCGAGGCGAGTTGACCGAGAGTCGCAAAGTGACCATACACACACCCGGCCGGACCTTGTCGGGCAAGGTCCGGCCGGGTGCGCGCTGTTGACGAACCGTGTTGACGAATCGCCTTTTGGCTCAGCCGAGAAGGCTCTCCAGCTCCACGTGGTCCAGGCCGTGCGCCTCGGCGACCTCCTTGTAAACGACCTTGCCGTCATGGGTGTTGAGCCCCTTGGCGAGCGCGGGGTCGCGGCGCAGCGCCTCCACCCAGCCGTTGTTGGCCAGGGAGACGATGTACGGCAGCGTCGCGTTGGTGAGGGCGTTGGTGGAGGTGTTGGGCACCGCGCCCGGCATGTTGGCGACGCAGTAGAAGACCGAGTTGTGGACCCGGAAGGTCGGCTCGGCGTGCGTGGTGGGACGGGAGTCCTCGAAGCAGCCGCCCTGGTCGATCGCGATGTCGACAAGGACACTTCCCGGCTTCATGCGGGACACCATCTCGTTGGTGACCAGCTTCGGGGCCTTGGCACCCGGGATGAGGACCGCGCCGATGACGAGGTCGGCGTCGAGGACGGCCTTCTCCAGCTCGAAGGCGTTGGACATGATCGCCTTGACCTGCGTGCCGAAGATCCGGTCCGCCTCGCGCAGCTTGTTGATGTCGCGGTCGAGCAGGGTCACCTCGAAGCCCATGCCGATGGCGACCTGCGTGGCGTTCCAGCCCGAGACACCGCCGCCGATGACGACGGCCTTGGCCGGGGTCACACCCGGGACGCCGCCCGGCAGCACGCCGCGGCCGCCGGCCGCGCGCATCAGGTGGTAGGCGCCGACCTGCGGGGCCAGCCGGCCCGCGACCTCGGACATCGGGGCGAGCAGCGGCAGGGCGCGGTTCGGCAGCTCGACGGTCTCGTAGGCGATGGCCGTGGTGCCGGACTCGATCAGGGCGTCCGTGCACTCCTTGGAGGCGGCCAGGTGCAGGTAGGTGAAGAGGATCTGGTCCTTGCGCAGGCGGTGGTACTCCTCGGCGATGGGCTCCTTGACCTTCAGCAGCAGGTCGGCGGCGGCCCACACCTCGTCGGCCGTGTCGAGGATGGCGGCACCGGCCGAGACGTACTCCTCGTCCGTGATGGAGGAGCCGAGGCCGGCGCCCCGCTCGACGACGACCTGGTGGCCGTTGCGCACCAGCTCGTGCACACCGGCGGGGGTGATGGCCACCCGGAACTCGTTGTTCTTGACCTCGCGGGGGATGCCGACCTTCACGTCGATCACGGTCCTTGGCTCAGAGGGTATGGGGGTGCATTACAGACGTACCCAGACATGCGGGGGCATACCGGGAGACACCGCAGGAGAACGAGCGGCAGAGCCAGTCTAATGAAGGCGTTCCGGCTGTCTAGCCTTTCATTGCATCAATCTTCACTGGGCACACTACGGATTTCGCAGGCGTTAGCGTCGTGTTCCGGCCTTGCGTCCTCTTCCGGCGGCTCCTCACCCAGCATGCGCTCCGCCGCCGCGCGGTGCAGGCGGGCCGACGCGGGGTCGCCGAGCCGCTCCAGGGTGTCGGCGAGGCGCAGCTGGAGTGCGGCCTGCAACCGCGCGTCCTCGGCTCGCCGCGCCCACTCCACCGCCTCCTGGCAGGTGCGCAGCGACTCCTCGGGCCGTCCCGCGTACTCCTGCACCCGGGCGATCTCGCTCAACGCCCGCGCGCTGGCGGCGACATCGCCGCTCCTGCGGTAGCCGGCCAGGGCGGCCCGCCAGTTCCGCAGCGCCTCGCCGTACCGGCCGGCGTAGGTGTGGGCCGTGCCGATACGGCCGTACAGCCGGGCCGCCTCCGGGTGCTCCCCCCGGGCCAGCCGCTCGGCCAGGGCCCGGCCGAACCAGTCGGCGGCCCGGTCGTGGTCCCCCAGCTCCTGGTAGGCGCCGCCTACGGATTCCATCGCGCGGCCGGTCGCGTACGGGTCGTTCGCCTCGCGTCCGGCGTCCAGGGCGGCCCGGTAGCGGGCCAGCGCCTCCCGGGTCCGCCCGGTCTGGGCGTCCAGATCGCCCAGGTTCAGCAGGGCCGCGGCCTTCTCCCGGGGCAGTCCGCGCCGCTCGGCCACGTCCAGGACGAGACCGTGCAGGCCGTACAGGTCGGCTGCGGCGGCCTGGGTGCCGACATGCGCGGCCAGGGCCCGCACCAGCTGGGACATCAGCCGGCGGGCGAGGGTGTCCAGCTCGCCGTCGGCCACCGCGAGGCGCGCGGACGCCAGCAGGGCGGGCCGCCGCAGGCGCAGCCAGTCGGCGGCGGCCCGCGGGGTCGGGAAGCGCAGCGCGGGGGGCAGACCGCTCAGCTTCTCCCGGGCCTGCGGGCTGTCGGTCTCGGTGATCGCCCGGCAGGACTGGAGCAGCCGTACCGTCCGCTCCAGCATCCGCGCCCGGGCCAGCTGGAGCTCGGCGGGCCGCTCCTGGCTCTCGGCCAGGGCGCGCAGCAGCGGGTGCAGACAGCCGGGGACCTCGTACTGGGGCAGCGGGGAGTCCAGCGCGCGCAGCAGGCCGAGGGCGACGAGGTCGTCCAGGGTGGCGCGGGCGGCGTCGACCGAGCAGCCGGCCAGCGCGGAGGCGGTGTGCGGGTCGGCCAGGCCGGCCGGGGCGAGGCAGAGCAGTCGCAGTATGCGGGCGGCCGGTCCCGGCAGCTGGTCGTACACGAGCCGGAAGACGCGGGACAGCGGGGTGCCGTCCGCGCCGCCGTCGGCGTGCAGCCGCTTGGCGAGATCGGAGACGGCGGCTCGCGGGCGGGCGGCGAGCCAGCCGCCGGCCAGCACCAGCGCGGCCGGGTGGCCCTGGCAGGCCTCGACCAGGCTCTCGGCGGAGCGCGGGTCGACGGTGACGCGGACCGAGCCGGCGTAGCCGGTGAGCAGTTCCACCGCGGACTTGGTGTCCAGGCCGCCCAGCGTGCAGGGGCGGACGTCCGCGATGCCGGTGAGCGGACCCCCGGAGACGGCCACGACCAGGCAGTCCGGGGCGTCCGGGAGCAGCGCGTCGACCTGCTCGGCGCCGGCCGCGTCGTCCAGCAGGAGCAGCGTCTTCCGGCCGGCGAGGGCGGCGCGCAGGGCCGCGGCCAGGTCGTCCTCGGCGGCTCCGGCGGGGGCGGGCAGCTCCAGTGCGGCGAGCAGGTCGCGGGCGGCCTGCTCGACGGGCACCGGCGCGCCGCCGGGCTCGCTGAG
>NZ_JBEXKG010000139.1:0-20066 GCF_040609555.1 Streptomyces sp. NPDC004658 | reverse complement strand
ACGAGATCCTGTATCACCTGCGCGATCACATCGTCGGTCTGAACTGCGGCCGTTGGGATTACATCATCAGCAACATCAAAACTCTGAAGAACCAAGGCGATCGCGTGCCGCACCCGCGTCATCCGCTCCCCGCACCTTCGGCGGAGCCGGACGCCCAGGCGGTGACGGTGACGACGACGCCCTGGCCCGCCCGGCTGTCGAGAGTGAACTCGTCCACCAGCCGCCTGGCCCCGCCGAGCCCCAGTCCGAGACTGCAGGCGGCGCTGCTGTAGCCGTCGGTCATCGCCAGTTCGACGTCGCGGATACCGGGTCCGGCGTCGGTGAAGGCCAGCCGGATCCCCCGCCTCGGCCCGTCGGCGAGTGAGGTGATCTCGACCTGCCCTCCTCCGCCGTGGACCAGCGTGTTCCGGGCCAGTTCGCTGGCCGCGGTGACGAGTTTGGTCTGCTGGACGAGCCCGAACCCGAGCCCGGCCGCGACCTGCCGTACCCGGTGCCGGACCCATGCGAGATCCGCGTCGGAGCCGATGGGCATGCTGGTCGTTGCAGCGGGGTCGGAGGCCGGCATCACGTGCCTTCCCGAGGAAGGGGGCGACGACCCCGGCGGGCCAGGAGGATGTCCGCCGGCGCCAGGGGCGGCACCGGCGCCCGACCACCCGGGAGGGAGGCTGTCATCGCGGGATCACATCGGGCGTACGCCAGGAGACCTGGATGCCCTGCCGGGCGAGCGCGTACGCCAGGGCGTCGGCCAGCGAGCCGCGGGTGAGGACCGGACCGAGGTCGATGCCCAGGTGCACGATCGTCTGCGCGATGGCCGGGCGGATGCCGGAGACGATGCATTCGGCACCCATCAGCCGAGCCGCGGCGACCGTCTTCATCAGGTGGTGCGCCACCAGCGAGTCGACCGTGGGGACGCCGGTGATGTCGAGGATCGCGTAGCGGGCCCGCTCCTCCACGACGGCCTGGAGCAGCGACTCCATGACCACCTGGCTGCGGGCACTGTCCAGCGTGCCGATCAGGGGCACGGCGACGACGCCTTCCCAGAGGTTGATCACGGGGGTGGCCACTTCGAGCAGTTGCTGCCGCTGCCGGGCTATGAGCTCCTCACCGGCCAGGACCGCCGCCTCCATGAGCACCAGTCGTAGCGTCCCCATCAGGACGGCGAGCGCCGGCAGAGCCTCCCGCGCCGCATGACCGGGCAGGTCCTCGCCGCACAGCAGCTCGGCGGTCGCCGCTCGCAGGTCGGCGGCCTCGTTCGCGATCTGCGCCGGGCCGAAGCCCTTGCGGGCACGCGCGGCAACCACGCGTCCCAGCTGGTCGCGCGCCGGGTCGAACCCGGGAGCCGCGACCCTCTCCAGCCGACCGCTCGACGCGACCCCCGTCAGCGCATCCACCACGACCTTGCACGCCTCCACGGCCTCGTCGCGCGAGACGGTGAAGACCGTCCGGAAAAGGGGCGCGTCCGCCCAGCGCTGGGCGATCTGTTCGCGACGGCGCGCGAGGAAAGCCCCTAGCTCCCGCGCCACCGCCTCTTCAGCGGCCTGCTTGGGCACCTGCATCGTCTCCTCCGCGACAGGCCGCTGCGCCGAGACAGGCACAACTCCGGCAATTATTGTCCCATGACAAGTGTGGGGGCCGTGGACGCGGCCAAACGACACAGCATCGACACATCCGGCTTCCGGACACGACGGCCGGCGCGGCCCGTCAGCGTCCGCGCCAGTCCAGGCACACCACCAACGCGTCGTCGTCCGGGACGGGCCGACCTCGGTGGCCGGTCAGCTCGCGCAGGATGGCACGCGGCACCTCGGCAGCCGGCAGTAGGCGAGTGGACGTGATCGCCCGGGCCAGAGCGGCGTCCCCGTACGCCTCCCCCTTGGGCGAGGAGACCGCGTGCACCCCGTCGCTGGCGAAGACGAGGCGATCGCCCGGCAGGACCTGGAAGTCGTGCGCCACGTAGTCCGTCTCCTCGAACATCCCCAACGGGAGCTGTGCCTCGAAGTCGACGCGCTCGACCGTACCGTCACGCAGCCGCAGCAACTGCGGTGAGCCGGCGTCCACGACCTTCGCCCGGCCCGTCGCGAGTTCGAAGTCGAACATCAGCACGGAGAGATAGCAGCGCCCGCGATAGTGCGCGTACACCGCCTGGTCGGCCAGGGCGGCCTGGTCGTCGATGGCGATTCCGGCTCGCCGGGCGTTGCGCAGAGCGTTGATGGCCAGGTTGGTCAGCAGGGAGGCCTCTATGCCCTCCCCCATGCCGTTGGTGACGTAGAGCATGAGGTGGTCCCCCGTGGCGGACCAGTCGAAATTGTCACCGTAGATGGCGTACGCCGGCTCCAGCTGCGCGCCGAGTTCGTACTCGGGGCGGGAGCACGCGCGGCCGGGCAGGAGCTGCCACTGCATCTCGGCGGCCAGGGTCAGCCGGTCCTTGCGCCTGGCCCGCAGATACACGTCCGTGTCCCGCTCGGCGACCACGATCTCGTGTCCGAGCACCTCGGCGATGTCCGCGAGCTCAGCCAGAAGTCCGGGCGCTCCCACCCCGGCCGGCAGGGTGAGCGACAGCACGCCCAACCGGTCCCCGCGCACGGTGACCGGCAGATGTACGCGCGCGGATCCCTCGTGCGGCACCTCCACGAACGGCTCCTGGGCGCCGAACGCACGGCCGGCGGCACTGCCGTGCACCGGCACCGGCTCCGCCGCGTGGGGCGGCAGCGACATCGGCTGCAGCACGGTGAGACCGTAGTCGGCCAGATACAACTCGACGGAGCGCGCGGCGTACTCCTCGGCCAGTACACGGCGCACGGCGTCGAACAACTCGTGCGGAGCCGCCGTGCGCAAGGCGCGCTCGGCGGTCACAAATCTGTTCACGACGGTAAATACACCAATCTTTCGACGGACACACGCGCCCCGCCCGGGCGGCGCGGCCACCCGGAGTCGAATCGCGCCGATCGTCCGAACCATCTCTTGCCGCTCCCGGCACCTAGTACGCTGGCGGCCGTCCCAGTGCCTGCGAGAGTGTGACGGTGACTGTCTTCCGCCCCCGCCCCGAGCCAGCCGAAGTCGCCCGCGTGACCTTGACGGCCGTGGAGTTGCTGGAAGTCCTCTGGGGCCGGGCCTCCACCGCGCCCGCCTCTCCGTCCCAGATGCGTGTCCTGCTCATGCTCGAACACCAGGACGGCATCAACCTGCGCACCCTCGCCGACTCCCTCGCCTCCACGCCCCCGTCCACCAGCCGGCTGTGCGACCGCCTGGTGGCCGCCGGCTTCGTCGAGCGAGCGGTCAGCCCGGCCGACCGTCGCGAGGTACGGCTGCATCTCAGCATGCGCGGTCGCGCCTTCCTCGACGATCTGCGTGCCCGCCGGGAGCGGGAGTTGCACGCGGTCCTGGAGTTGATGCCCGCCGCCAAGCGGACCGCGCTCCTGGAGGGACTGGAGGCGTTCTGCGACACGGCGGCGCTGCAGATACACGACAACGCGCCGGACGCCGGAGACCAGACGGCCTGAACACAGGGCCGGCCCACCGATCGCCCCGCGATTCAGGGCTTGGATGGCCGGCGCACGGAGCGACCTCCGTCCACCGGAGCATTGCGGTTCCTTCCCCGTGCGTCACGACTCCGACACTTTCTTGCCTCACGGCCATTGTTGTCAAACGGCAACAGTGGGATCCGGGAGTCTCCCGCTTCGGATACCCCGCTGTCATCCCCAACTGCTGTGAGCAGCGTCTCGGAACACCCGGGAAGAGGAATCGATTATTCCGGCGATCTCGGGCCACAGGGGCCGTGCAGCGGCGCTCCGGCGAGGGCGCCGGCGTACGCATGCCACGAGCGTCGCCGGTGGCGAGGGTGCCGGCTTCCTCCCCAGTCGCAGGCGCGGAGGACCGTGATCCGGCGCGGCCGAGCACGCGCGGGGTCTCCACCGCGAACTTCCGAGCCAACGGGTTGCGGACGGCGGCACCGCCTGCGCGGCAGGGGCGGGCCGGTCAGCGCCGTGGGGTGCCATGGATGCCGAGTGCCGGCCAGGACGCGATCGAGGAGTTCTGATCGGCCATCGTGGCCAGAAGCGGGCCTGTTCCCGTGTGCGCGTCCTCGGCAGGATGCCGTCCCGGAGGCGGGCCGGCCAGGCGCCCGCACGCGCCCCGGTCGTAGAGCACATGGCGGGTGACGCCCGAACGCTGTCTGCGGCGCCGGCCGTCCAGATTGCTGCCGGGGCGTCCACGTGGGGCGGCCGATCGAAGGTGCGGATCCGACGGCGGGCGCCGACCTGCCGATCTTGTCGCGCGACCCTCTTTCACCAGGATTTTCGGGTAGCCCGGCTGTCGACCGCCAATGGGCGCACGTCGGCTACCTTGCGCCCTGAGGTCTTTCGTCTGGACCAGCCGGCGTGGTCCCGTGGAGGGCCTGTGCCAGCACTTCCACCATGGCTGACCGAACCCCTCTGGGACCAATTCGCTGCACTGCAAGATCGCCTATTTGCGCGGCCTCTGACTCATTCCGTTCCCCCGTCCGTCTCGATGACCCAACTGCCTCGGCACTGCACCTGATAGAAGCCAAGACCCGGCAGGCGGAGCGGCAGGTCCGCGTCACCCTTGCCGCGCACCACCTCGGCCCACTCGGCGAGGTCGTCGTCCAGGGCCAGCAGCCGTACATCACCGCGCCCGCGATGCCGCAGCACCGCCGGTCTGCCCGGACCCGCGTACCGTACGAGATCCCCACCGCATCCTTGAATCCGCTCGGTGAACTCCGGCACGGCGTCCAGGGGTTCGGCCCACGCCTCCCAGTCGGCACTGGCGCCGCCACGGAAGTCCACCTGAAAGCGGGCCACTTCACGATTGCCCGAGCGTCGCAGCGGCACCCGCGCGTACACCGGCTCAAAGCCGTCGCCCAGGCTGTAGCCCTCGCGCTGATCGCCGCGCAGCAGCAGGACGACGGTGACTTGCTCGGCGGTATCGGTGCGTACCACCAGCACGGCGGGCCGCCCCACGACCGGCAGCCGCACCCGCCCGGTGCCAGGACCCTTCCCGTACGTCCGGCCGCCCGCCCCGGATGTGGCGGCGGCCGGCAAGGACCCCGGCCGCCGCTGAACGGCCCCGGACGTCGTCCGCCGGGGAAGGGAAGCTCTCCCCCCTCCTCCGCCGTGCCGTACCCCGCACTCGGCGCACACCGCGACATTGCGGGAGGCTCCGTCCGCCGGTGCCCAGGGCACCTCGCGCACGGCCCGCCCGTGCCGGGCGTCGAAGAAGCACAGCGGAAGGCGACGGGGCAGAGGCAGCCCGGCCCGCCGTGCGTCGAGACAGGCCAGCGCATGCCAACCGTCGTCCAGGGCCCGCAGTACGTCGAGCGCCTCCTCCAGGTCCCGGTCACCGACGAATGCCCGCTTGGCCTCCTCATACGCGTCCAGGGCCCGCTCCAGGTCGGCGCGCATCGCGTCGGTGGCCCCCGGCTCTCCGGGCGAGAAGTCGTGCTCGTCGAGCGCGACCCCGAACGCGGTGATCCGCGCCTCCACGACGGCAAGTTCCTGGTGCGCCCGCCGCCGTGCCGTCTGCCCGAACCATCCGCCGAGGCGCACCCGGAGCCGCCAGGTACTGGCCATGCGACCACCCCCTTCCAGGGGATCGTAAGCCGGGGAGAGTCCCTCGCCCGAGCGGTGCGTGAGCGGGCCCGAGTGGTGGCAGCGACACACCAGCACACGGCCGAGGCCCGCAAAGAGGGCCCTGGTAGGCGAACCTCCCCCCTGGCCTTCCATCTCACCGCCGGACAGGTCGGCGACGCACCCGCCTTCCGCGAGGTGATGAGACGCCTGCGTGTTCCGCGTCGACGCGGACGGCTCCGCACCAGGCCGGACGGGGTCCTGACCGACAAGGCTCGTTCCTCGCACGTGGCCGTTCGGGGCTCCGGCGTGCCGTCGCGAAGGCGCCGCGCCCGCGCTGCCAAGGGCTCGGCCTGTACGCGGCGCTGCTTCCGGCCCGCCGACAGGGGCGGGGCGGGAGGAGGACTTCCGGGCTGTCGACGCCGCTATGGCGCGGCAGCTGCGTCAGAGCCGTGTACACCCTCTCGGTTTCCGGACGGTGTCATCTCTTGTTTCCGCTCCGCCAGTTGCTGGCCGACAGCTGCCACCTGGCGCCAACCGGCCACCTCGGCACCCTAGCGCCGCTTCCGCTTGCATTGGCATCTTCACTCCGGTGAGGCGGCGTTGACCGTCAGATGGCACTCGATGCACGGCCCTTGGAACGTGCGTTGCGAGTGCGGCCCGCCGACGTGCCGTACATCTGACGTTCCGCCACGGAGGCCGTGGCCTCCGGCCTCCCCGTGACAGCGGCCGTTCGCACCGACTGACGGCCGGACGGAAGGACTCTTGGATTGAACCACTCCCGTAACAGGGCCGCGTCCCCCCAGGGTGGGCGCAGATCCCGTCGGCGCCTGGCCGCGACCGTGGCGATCACAGCCGCGGCACTCGCGTTCTCCGCGCTGCCCGGCTCGGCCGGCGCGGCCACCGTGTCCCATGCCCCCGAAGGCGCTCGCACAACGGGAGCGCTCCCACAGATCAAGGTGGCAGCCAGGCCGGGGTCCAGGACCGTCCACCTGTCGCCCGGACAGCGTCGGCGGCTCCTCGGCCAGGCGGTCAAGGCGGCGCCGGACACCGCCCGTTCGCTGCGTCTGGGCCCTGAGGAGAAACTGATCCCGAAGGACGTGATCCGGGACGCCGACGGCACGGTCCACACCCGCTACGAGCGCACCTATGCCGGACTGCCCGTCATCGGCGGCGATCTGGTGGTCCATCAGGGGCAGGGAACCCGCACCGTCACCTACGCCTCCAAGAAGAAGCTGACCCTGCCGACGACCGTGGCCAAGGTGCCGGCCGCCACGGCGAAGAAGGCGGCCCTGAGCAAGGCGGTGGCGAAGGGCACCCGCAAGGCGGCCACGCACACGGCTCCGCGCAAGGTCGTCTGGATGATGGGCGAACAGCCGAAACTGGCTTGGGAGACGGTCGTCACCGGTGTGCAGCAGGACGGCTCCCCCAGCGAACGCCACGTCGTGACGGACGCCGCGAGCCAGGACACCCTGCAGAACGCCGAACACGTGGAGTCGGCCCAGGGCAACAGCCTCTACAGCGGGCAGGTCACGATCGGCTCCACGCGCCAGGACGACGGCAGGTACGCCCTGGTCGACCCCCAGCGCGGTGGTCACCGGACGCTCGACTCGAGTGTCACGTCCAACGGTGTCCTGTTCACCAGCGATGCCGACGTGTGGGGCGACGGAACGGCGGCGAACCCCCAGACCGCGGCGGTGGACGCGGCGTACGGCGCACGGACGACGTGGGACTTCTACCTCGACCGCTTCGGCCGCAATGGCATAGCCGACGACGGTCGCGGCAGCTCTTCCCGAGTCCACTACCAAAGCGTGAAAGGGGTCCCCTTCGCCAACGCCAACTGGCAGGACGGCTGCTTCTGCATGAGCTACGGCGACGGCGCGGACGGGCGTCATCCGGTGACGTCCCTGGACATAGCCGCACACGAGATGACCCACGGAGTCACCTCCTCCACGGCCGGACTGGGCAACTACGGCGAATCACCGGCACTCAACGAGGCGATCAGCGACATGATGGCCGCCGCTGTGGAGTTCTACGCCGACAACCCGAACGACGTGCCCGACTACACGGTGGCCGAGCTGGACGACCTGCACGGTGACGGCAAGCCCATCCGGTACATGGACCTCCCCTCCAAGGCCGGCGTCGGCGCCGTCGGCTACGCGCCCCTGGACTACTGGACGCCTCAGGCGAAGTCGGACGAACCGCACATGGCGGCCGGGGTAGGCGACCACTTCTTCTACCTGCTCGCCGAGGGCAGCGGGCACAAGACCATCAACGGCGTGGCCTACGACAGCCCCACCTATGACGGGCTGCCGGTGGCGGGCATCGGACTGACCGACGCCGCCGACGTGATGTACCGCGCGCTCGCCGTCTACATGACCAGCACCACCGACTACGCGGGCGCCCGGACCGCGACGCTCCAGGCCGCCGCCGACCTCTACGGCGACCAGAGCGACGCCTACGAGGCCGTGGCCAACGCCTGGGCGGCCGTCAACGTCGGGACTCGTTACGTCAACCACATCGCCGTCGAGCCGCCGCCGACCGAGCCGGTGGCGGTCGGCCAGCCCGTCAGCCGCCGGATCTCGGCATCCAGCAGCCGTCCCGGCACGGTGACCTACTCCGCCACGTCGCTGCCCCGGGGTCTGTCGATCGACCACGCCACCGGCCTGATCACCGGTACGCCCGACAAGGCCGGCGACTACAGCTCGTCCATCGTCATCACGGACACGGCCGGGGACACCCGGAACCTCTCGTTCACCTGGACCGCTCTCGAATCCGGCGGACAGTTCTTCGTCAACCCCACCACGTACGTGATCCCGAAGTGGGGCACCGTCGAGTCGCCGCTGATCATCCGGGGCAAGCCGGGCCACGCGCCGAGTGACCTCAAGGTCACGGTCGATCTCGACCACGGGTTCAGCAACGCCATGGTGATCGACCTGATCGCCCCCGACGGCAGCGTCATCCACGTCAAGCCCTGGGGACCCTGGGTGCTCACGCCCGAGCTGCACGAGACCTACACGGTCGACGCCTCGGCGGTCACCAGGGTCGGCACCTGGAAGCTGCGCGTGACCGACGGCACCCCGGGCTTCTACGACCTGGACCCGGGTCACCTCCAGCGCTGGAGCCTGGACTTCTCCGGCGCCGGCCCCGCGGCCGCAACCGGCTCGCCCACCCGGTAGAGCGCACGACGGCCACCGCTTGGCAACCAGGGGTCACTCCCCCTGACCACCACGCGGTGGCCGCGAGCGTCGAAGCGGGCTGCGCGGTGCCGCCGGCGTTCCGCTCCGGGCCGACGCACAACCGGATGAGCAGCACCCCGGCCCCGGACCACCGCCGCACACCCCTCAGCCGAGGTGCCGCCGGCCGCCGTGACCGCCTCCCGGGACGTCCGCGCGCGTCACACCCCCGCCCCCGTCTGTGACCCGACCCCAGGGGGTAGGCGGGTGTGGTGACACCTCCTTCCACTCCTTCCACGCCTTCCACTCCTGCGACGGACAGCTCGCCGCAGGGCGGGGCGCCCGCGCTCAAGAAGGCGCTGACGACCCCGCTGCTGTACTTCTTCATCCTCGGCGACGTGCTGGGCGCCGGTGTCTACGTCCTGGTCGGCCAGATCGCCGCGCAGTCGGGCGGCGCCGTGTGGCTCCCCCTGCTCCTGGCCCTGCTGCTGTCGCTGCTGACGGCCGCCTCGTACGCCGAACTCGCCACGAAGTACCCGAGGGCGGGCGGTGCCTCCCACTACGCCACCCTCGCCTACGGGCCGTTCACCGGCTTCCTCGCCGGATACTGCATGCTCGCCGCGGGCATCGTCTCCGTCGCCGCGCTGGCGCGGGGCTTCGCCGGCGACTACCTGGCCGTCTTCGTCAGCCTTCCGGTCGTGCTGGTGGCGGCCCTCTTCCTGTGCGTCCTGGCCCTGCTGAACGCCCGTGGCATCAGCGAGTCCACCCGCGCCAACGTCGCGGCGACGGTCGTCGAGGTCGGTGGCCTCCTGCTCGTCGTCGGGCTCGGGGTCCGGCTGTTCCTGCGCGGCGACGGCGACCCCGGCAGGCTCGTCCACCTCGGCACCGCCCACACGGGAGCCGCCGCCGGTGTGCTGGGCGCAACGGTGCTCGCCTACTACTCCTTCGTCGGCTTCGAGACCTCCGTCAACGTCGCCGAGGAGACCCGCGATCCGCGTCGCTCCTACCCGCGTGCCCTCTTCGGCGCCCTGGTGACGGCGGGAGCCGTGTACGTCCTGGTCGGTGTCGTCGCCTCGGCCGCCGTCCCCACCGCGACGCTGGCCCGCTCCAGCGGTCCGCTGCTGGAGGTGGTGAAGGAAGCGGGCGGGGTACCGCCGAAGGTGTTCGGCGCCATCGCCCTCGTCGCCGTGGCCAACGGCGCGCTGCTCACCGGCATCATGAGTTCCCGCCTGGCCTACGGCATGGCGCGGGACGGCCTCCTCCCCCGCTTCCTGACCCGGGTGCTCCCGGGCCGCCGTACGCCGTGGGCCTCGATCGCGGCCACGACCGTGCTGTCCTTCCTGCTGGCGCTCACCGGTGACGTGGGGAGCCTCGCCTCCACCCTCGTGCTGCTGCTCCTCGTGGTGTTCTTCATCGTCAACACCGCGGTGCTGGTCCAGCGGCGCGACCGCTCCGACCGTCCGCACTTCCGGGCGTACACCGCCGTCCCCGTTTTGGGGGCAGCCTCCTGCGTGGCGCTCGCCACGCGGATCGAGGCCGACGTCTGGGCGCGCGGGCTGATCGTCATCGCGGTCGGTGTGGCCGTGGGGGCCGTCGCCGCCCGGCACCGCCGCCGGGCCTCCTCCTGAACGACGCCGGGGCCTCCGGCCCGCGTGCTCGCGGCGGTCCAGGGGGCCGGGGGGAGAGCCGTGCCGCCCTCGCGGGCGATCAGCCGCTGTGTCCCCACGGCCTCCTCGTGGAGCCCCGCGATGAGCGCGGCCCTGGCCCGGCCGCGTCGGCACTTCGACGACGACCTGCTCGCCCGCGTCGGCGGCCACTACGAGCTGACCGCACTCGGCCAGGTACTCCGGGACCGCACCTCCACCGCCTACGACGTGCTGGAACGCCTCTTCTCCAGCCAGGCCGAATTCGACCCGGCCCGGGAGAACCGCGAGTTCAGGCTGATGGCGTCCGACTACGCCGTCGCCGTCTTCGGCACCGAACTCGCCCGCGTCGTGCACGAGGAGGCCCCCGGCGTCCGGCTGCGCTTCACCCAGACCCCGCCGACCGTCGTCGACGACACCGCGTCCCTGCTGAGCGCCACCGACGGCCTGCTCATGCCGCACGGCGTCATCAGCGACTTCCCCGCCACCGACCTCTACGACGACCGCTGGGTGTTCCTCGTGTCGCGGGACCACCCCGGCGTCGAGGACCGGCTCACCCGGCGTGACCTGGCCCGGCTGCCGTGGGTGACGTACCAGCGCACCTACGACGCGCCCACCGTGCACCAGCTCGGGATGCTCGGCATCGAGCCGCGCGTCGAGGTCTCCGTGGACAGCTTCCAGCTCCTGCCCCTGATGATCGCCGGCACCCGGCGCATCGCCCTGATCCAGGCACGGCCGGCGCGGATGCCGGCGCCGATCGCCGCCGTGCGAGCGGTGGAGCCGCCCTGCGCGGCGGTGCCGCTGCGGGAAGCGTTGTGGTGGCACCCGGTCCACACCCATGGCGCGGCCCACGTCTGGCTGCGCGAGACGGCCGCGCGGGTCGGGGGCCGACTGCTCCGCGCGGACGAGGGGTGACACGACGAAACAACCTCGGAGCCGGTCCTCTCCCGGCCCCAGCGCCCAGAGTTGACGCCGGCGGTGCACGGTGTCGGCCGCCCAGCCCCTGCGATGGCCGGTACGAGAGGCCACTCGGACAGGGAAAACGCAACTTCGACAGGGCCCGCGAAGGCAGCTACCTTCACCTGGTCTTCGGCGATCGCCCAGGGCCGCACAGGAGTTCCTCCAGGGCTGAGCCACCCGCGACGGGATGAGTTGGTCACGCCCGACGCATCCTCGCCGCCAGGCGCAAGCCACCGAACGGGGTCCCCACCAGGCACCCCCACCCAGGAAGAGACCATGCCTCATCTCGCGCTGTACACATTCGGCGTCCTGAAGTCACCTCTGGCCGATCCCGCGCCGCTCACGCGCGAGTTCTACGACCGGGGTGAGGCCGTCTACCGGAAGATCAGTCAGCATCCCGGATACCTCACGCGTGCCGAGGCGGCAGAGGGTGACCGGGGCGTGCTCTTCGGGGCGGACTGGGGTGCATGGGGAGAGTTCGTCGTACCGACTTGGTACGGCAAGGGCCGTACGGTGGACACCACCGCCCTGGCCGCGACCCTCTCACTCTGGACCGGCCTGCGCCCCGCCTTCGACGCCGTCTACGCCGGTCTGCACCGTGAGGCCCTGAACAGGCGTTACGACTGGTTCGAGAGGACAGGGCACCCGAACCACGTGATCTGGTGGGTCCCCGCCGGCGTGACACCCACCTGGCAGGACGGGGTTTCCAGGCTGGAACACCTCCACGACCACGGCACCGCGCCGCACGCCTTCACCTTCCAGCGCTCGTTCGACCCGGAGGGAACTCCGA
The DNA here is from genome assembly GCF_040609555.1 of Streptomyces sp. NPDC004658. Classification (NCBI taxonomy): domain Bacteria; kingdom Bacillati; phylum Actinomycetota; class Actinomycetes; order Kitasatosporales; family Streptomycetaceae; genus Streptomyces; species Streptomyces sp. NPDC004658. The sequence continues at coordinate 7,918 of NZ_JBEXKG010000139.1, read as the reverse complement.
CCAGGATGAATGGCGTCGGGCTCGTCGGTCATGAGGGGGGTGACGCCCGTGGCAGAGGGCCAGGTGGCGGGGCGGGAACCGACGGCTCCTAGTGCAGGCGGAGCAAGCCGGCCAGGGCGAACGTGACGAGGCCTGGGGCGAGGCAGACAAGGGGCGGCGGGGATCAGGAGGCCGGGCAGGCGCGACACGCGTACTGCGCCGGTCTTCTCCAGCAGACCCCGGCCCGCTGGAGAAGACCCGCAACCGCATGACACGCAGCCCTTGCTACGCGGCCTCCCCTCCGCCGAGCACGTCAAGGCGTTCCACGGAGGGCGTGTCAGATGACTCCGAGGAGCCCGTAACCGCCGAGGCCGGTGTTGTACTTCTGCGGGAAGCCGACGGACGCGGCGGTGATCATGTGGCTGCCTTTGGCGGTGGGGCCGCCGGTGCCGCCCGGGAGGATCCAGACCGCGCCGGTCCAGGAGTTCTCCTGCCCGGCTCCGATGAACAGTTCCGCCTTGCCGTCCTTGTCGATGTCGCCGACGGATACGGTGGTGCCGAACGCGTCGTCGGCCTCGTCGCCCCCGGGGATGCCGGCGGTGTCCTGGGTGAAGGCGTAGGCGCCGCCACCCAGGGCGCCGGTGCGGCGGCCGGGGATGACCGTGACCTGCCCGGCGTTCCGCTTGCCCGTGTCCTCCAGCGGCGAGCCGACCACGATGTCCGCGAGCCCGTCCCTGTTCAGGTCGGCCACCGCGAGGGCACCACCGAAGTGGTCGCCCTTCTCACTCGCACCAGGAACACCGGCGGTGTTCTGGGTGATCTCCACGGGTTGCGCCTCCCGCGCGATGCCCTGCGCCGACCCGTACCACACGAGTACCCGCCCGCCGAGCGCGCCGTCGGCACCGGCCTTGTCCGGCTCGTCCGGGTCTCCGACGACGAGGTCGGCGTACCCGTCGCCGTTGACGTCCCCGGTGGCCGCGATCAGGCCGTTGCCCTTCTGCTGCCAACCCCCCAGAACCGGGTCGACGTACACCGCGCCGCCGCTCAGGTCGGCCAGCCGGACGGTGACGACGACGTCTTCCGGGAAGCCACCGTGGCTGAAATCGCCCAGAGCCACGCTGCCGACGGAAGCGGTGTCCTGGTTCTCCACGGCATCGCCGTACGTTCCGCTGCGGCTGAACGGCCCAGTGAAGCGCATCGCCCCCTCGTACCCGGCGACGAGCACCTCGGTCTTCCTACCGGGGCCGGTGCTGAGCGCTGCCAGGTCCAGGCCGTAGTACGCGCCCGCGGTGGTCGCCGGCAGATCGGTGCCGGATGTCAGACCCTTCTTGCTGCCCCACAGGACCGTCACCAGGCCGGCGTCCTTCCCCCGCCCGGTGTCCTCGTACGGGGCGGACACCACCAGGTCCGCGAAGCCGTCCCGGTTCAAGTCGGCCGTGGCGGTGGCGGTACCGAACCCGTCGTCCGGCTCGGCCGAGCCCGGCACGCCCGCACTGTTCTGGGTGATGGTCACCCTCCGGGACGTGGACAGCCCCGACGCCGACCCGTAGAGCACGACCACGGCACCGGCTCCGGTCTTGCCGGCCACGTTCGCCCCCGGCGCGGGCAGCACGGCGTCACGGTAACCGTCACCGTTGAAATCCCCGGGCACCGCGCCGTGCACGGCCACCGCGGGAGTCGCCGACAGCAGTGGAGCGCCCACGACGGCGGCGACCAGAAGCGCCCCCGATCTCCAACCACCACGCCGGTCATGTCTGTTCGCCACGGACCACGCCCTCTCCCCATCCGACGCATCCTTGTGTGCGCCGCGATCAGGGCATCGTAAAGGGGGCGAGCCCCGCGATACGCCTGACCCCTCGCCCTGGGCGCGGCCACCGCTCGCAGCATGCCGGCCTGGCTCGTGAGCGACGGGTTCTGGAGGTGCCCGGTGCCCCGGCTGGAACGGCTACGGTGACGAGGCGTCCGCCCCCCCACGAGACAGGGGCCAGCTGTGCGGGCCGGCAGAGGGCAGCTCAGCAGATACCTCCTCTGCATGCGCAGCCCCACCCCCGGCCGCAGGGGGCGGCGCTCGGCCCGCGGAGCCGGGCGCCGCCACCGCGCACGTCAGGCCGGCGAGGTCGGCCGGCCGAAGTGCCGGGCGAAGAACCGGACCGCGCTGTCGGCCTCGAACCTGGGCAGTTCCTTGTGCCTGCCCGAGTTCACGTGCAACGACTTCTCCTTCGACGCGAAGGCGTCGAACAGCGCGAGGCCCTGCTCGCGCGAGATGTGCTCGTCGTCCCACTGCAGGTCGAACTCGATGGGGATGGTGATCCGCTTGGCCTTCTCGGCCAGGACCTCGGGCCAGTGCTGGCCGAAGACTGCGGCGCTGATCCTGGGTTCGACCGCCACGAACGGTATGCCGATCGTGGTGCCCATGTTGATGCCCCAGAAGCCCACCGGCCCGTCGGTGCCGATCTCCGGGAGTTCCTGGAGGGCGTCCAGGGTCGCCTGGTACTCGGGCACGGCGAGCTTGGCCAGGTGGTCGTTGTAGCGCACGACGATCGGGCCTTCCGGCTCGCCCGCAGCCCGCGCCCGGAACAGCTCGGCGATCTCCGCCTCGTCGTGCCTCGTGCGCGGCCGGTCGCCGTGACCGGGCGCGTCGATGACGGCGACGTGGAAACCGCATCCGGTCTCGAGGAGACGGGCGCGGCCGGACATGGCCGGATGCTTCTTGTGGTTGCCGCCGCCATGGGCCAGCAGGACCAGGGGCGCGCGATCGGCCGCACCGGATACCGGCGACCAGAGAACGCCGGGGACGCCGCCCACGACGAAGTCGCGTTCGATCATGCCGTTCGACGACGACTCGGCGGTGAAACGCAGAGAGTGCATAGGTGTTGCCTTTCGGGAGTGCCTTGTTGTCGAGGCGCTCCCGCCCGAGGAGGTGAGACCCGTGAACGCTGTATCCCCGTGGGTGCTCCCCCCTCTCCTCACATCCGGTGGTGACCCCTCAACTCTTTTCCCGCCGCGTCGTCGCGACTTGAGAAACCGCAGGGGGCCCGCCGCACCTGGCTGGAACACGGCCGCGCTCCACGTCGGCGATGCGCTCGGCCGCGCCCCGGACGGCGTCCTCGCCTCCCGCGGTGCTCAGCAACTGTGCCGGTACGCCAGGCCGTTGACGTAGGCCGCCCACTCCGCTCGGGTCAGTCCGGCTCCGACCTGTCCGCACAGGTGGGTGACCGTGCGGCTGGGTGTCAGCCCGTAGGCCAGCAAGGACACGTGTTCCGTCGCCGCGCGCAGACTCCCGCCGTCGGCGGAGAACGCGAGGGCCCTGATGGTCCCGGCGTTCGTGTGGAGGGTTCCGCCGACGGGTTTGCGGGATGTCACGTCCCATAGCCGGACGGTTCCGTCCTCCGCGCCCACGGCCAGGACCGCACCGTCATGGGAGAAGGCGAGAGCGGACACCCCTGCCGTCGAGCCGGTTCCGTTGGCGTCGGCGGGCTCGGTCGGATCCGGGGCGGCGGTGAGGTCACCCAGGCGGTGGGCCGCGGTTCCGTCCCACAGCGTGACTCCTCCCGCCTCGTCACCGGCCGCGAGGTGGCCGCCGGTGGGGTCCTGGACCACGACGGTGGTGTGATCCGAGGTGAGCGTTGCGCTGGTACGGCGTTTGGACGGCAAGCGCTCCACATCGCCCTCGGAGGTGGCCAGCAGCCGGCCGTCCGGGCTGAGGGAGAGGCTTCCGGAGACGCCTGGAAGCCTGGCGATCCTGGCCGCGCGGCGCCAGTCCCACAACTCGGTGTGATCGTAGGACAGGGAGGCGAGCACGGTGTGCCCGTCCGGGGTCAACGCGAGGCCGTCGACGGTGTCCGCGTCCTCGCCGGTGCCGGGGAGACGCAGGACTCGGTGCCGGGTCAGGTCGCGGCTGTCCAGTACGGCCAGCGTCGTGGCCGCCTCCGCGTCTCCGCCTCCGCCCGAATACGCGAAGGTCCGGTTGTCCGGACCGAAGGCGAGAACGTCCCCGCAGTCCGCCCCGCTGTCGTCGACCTGGGCGAAGTCGGGGTCCACAGGGCAGGGGGCGGTCGGCAGTGGGACGGCCGTGCTGTGGCCCGTGGGTACGTCCAGCAGTGTCAGGCGGTGGGTGCCGCCGGCCTGTCGCGCCGTGGCCAGTCGTGTGCCGTCAGGGCTGAAGGCAGCGGCCGTCGTGGAGTCGGCGTGCCAGCCGTTGTCGTCGGCATGGCCCAGGGACACCGACCAGACCGTGGTGTCGGAGGAGCCGCTGGTGTAGCGGACGACTCCGGCGGCCGGGTCGAACCGCACCGTACCCGGTGACGACTGGTGCGGCAGCGTGGAGCCCAGTACCGGCGCCGTCGGGTGATCCGTCCGCCACAGCAGGACGTCGCGGTCGTCGGTGGTGGCGAAGAGCCGGCCGTCGGTACTGAAGTCGATCTCCCGCACCTCTTTGTGGGCGAAGGTGTGCGTGGCCCGGCCGGAGGCTACGTTCCACATCGCCAGTCCGTCATCGGTGGTGAGCAGCAGGGCATGGCCGCCCGGGGCGAAGGCGGCTGTGGGACACCCGTGGTCCGAGGACGTCTTCTCCCATCGTCCGGGCAGCCGCCGTCGCCGACCGGCGACCTGCCAGACCTGGACTCCGCCGTCCGGGCGGCAGACCGCCACCAAGCGGTCGTCGGGGCTGATCGCGAGGATGCTGCGGGAGTTGACCTCGACGAAGGTGCGGGAGTCGCTGGTGCCTTGCATGGCTTCCGCAAGGCCCGGGTCGTCGGTCCACGAGGCGCCCGGGCAGGTCTGGAAGAGCACCGTCCGTCGGTACGGGTCCCACAGTTGGGCCGGGCGGAGCGATGTGCCGTCGAAGGCGAGTGAACCGCTCTTCTCGCACTCGGACCTGGCGGTGACCGACAGCGTCCTGCCGCTCGCGCCGAAGGCGACCTCCCGCACCGGCCCGGGGGTGCCCAGCACCGGGCCGTCCGGCCGTCCCGTCGCGGTGCGGTACAGCCGGATACCCGATGTGGTCGACACTGCCAGTCTTCTTCCGTCCGGCGACAGGGCGAACGCCGGATCGTCCTGGGCGGGGACCCTGAAGCGGCTCAGCCGGTGGTGGGTGCGCACATCCCACCGTTCGGCCCGACCGTCCCGCAGCGTCACGAGCGTGCGCCCGTCCTGGCTGAGGTCGACCAGTGCCGAGGCGGAGTCGGGAACGCGGAAGGCGTCCCGCGGAAGCTGGGCTGCGACTGCCAGCAACGCCGAGCGGGTCTCCGGGAGATCGGCGATCTTCCAGGCGGCCACGCTGAGTTTCATCGCCGTGGCCGGTTCGGACAGCCGCAGCGTGTCAGCCACCGCGGCAAGACGGCGGGCCTCGGTCCGTACCCGCTCGGCCTCCGCCGCCCTGCTCTGCTGCCAGCCGAGCAGCCCGGCCAGCACGGCCAGGACCGCCAGGACCGAGACGGAAGCCAGCAGCCGGCGCAGCCGCCGAGCCGAACGGAGCGTGGCACGCTGCTCACGTTCGCGGGCTTCCAGTCCGGCGGCCAGGAAGGACCTCTCCAGGGCGGTGAAGTCGGCTCGTCCGCCGGGCTCGGCGAAGGCCTCCTCCGCGGCGGCCAGTCGCGTGCCCCGGTACAACGCTCCGGGGTCGCGGCCCAGGTCGCTCCATACCTGCGCGTCTTCGGTCAGGCGGCGGTGCAGGCGGAGCCTGGACCGTTCGCTGTCGATCCAGCCGTGCAGCCTCGGCCAGGCCGTGATGAGCGCCTCATGAGCGAGGTCGACGGTGTCATCGTCCAACGTCAGCAGGCGCGCTCGGGTCAGGCTGTCGAGAACTGCGGCAATCTCCGCCGCGGAGGCGAAGTCCAGCTCCTCGCGACGAACGGGGCGGCGCGTGTCCGGCGTCCCGTCACCGGGTGTGACCAGGCGGAGCAGCACGGCCCGGGTGAGTTCGGCCTGGGCAGGGCTCATGCCGGCGTAGACGCTCTCGGCCGTACGGGCGATCGCACCGCGCAGGCCGCCTGCTGCCTCGTAGGCGGTCTCCGTGAGCGCGCGGCCCTTGCGCCGGTGCCAGGTCTCGAGGAGGGCGTGCGACATCAGCGGCAGGGCGCCGGGCTCCCCCTCGACCTCATCGAGGATCCGGGCGGTCAGGGAGCGCTCCACGATCAGCCCACCGGCCTGGGCGGGTCTGATGACCGCCTCACGCAGTTCGTCGCGGCTCATGGGGCCCACCAGGACGCTGCCGTCCTGCAGCATGGCGGTCAGCTCGGCGTGTTCGGCGCAGCGGCCGAGAAAGTCGGCGCGCACGGCGATGACGACACGCAGCCGGCTGGCGGGATCGGCGGCGGCGAGCAGGCGGCCGACGAACTGATCGCGTTCCACGGGGTCGCGGCACAGGGTGTAGAGCTCTTCGAACTGGTCGACGATCAGCCACGTGTCCCCGTCGCCGTCCTTGGGTGTCAGACGCTGCGCGTGGGTGGGCAGCGGGTGCTCGCCGGGAGTGAGGACCCGCAGCGCCGCCGGTACGGCACGGCCTGCTTCCGGGGTTCGCAGGCGGGGAATGAGGCCGGCCCGCAGCAGGGAGGACTTACCGCTGCCCGACGGCCCGAACACGGCGGTGAACCGGCGGGAGGCGGCGAGTTCGAGCAGGCGGTCGGTGAGCTGGTCACGGCCGAAGAACAAGTCGGCGTCGCTCGGTTCGAAGCGGGCCAGTCCCCGGTAGGGCGCCTCGGTGTCCTCGTCGGCGCGCGGCTCGGCAGCGGCTTCGGCGGCCGTCTCACGCCACCGCGTCTCCCACTGCTCCGGGTCACCGCCGCACGCTCGGACATAGGCCAGCACCACGGGCAGCGTCGGCAGCCGGTCCCCCGCGGCCGCCTGCGACAAGGTGCTCGCTCCCTGTCCCGTGCGCTGCGCCATCACACGGTAGGTGGGGCTTCCGGCCTCGGACCGTAACTTGCGTAACTCGGCGGCGAATCGGGCCACCGGCCCCGCGGTCGCGTCGACCGGATTCTCCCGACGCCCCGCCATCGACGGCTCCCCTCCCCCGGTCCCGCCTCCCCCGTGGACGCGGCGTTGTGCCCCGAGACCGAGAAGCTACGCGCACCCGCGTGACAGGGGCAACCACAGGCACCGTCTTCGGTCGGCGCCCGAGAGCGGCGCGTCGGCCATTGATCAGAGCGGCAGAACCGACTGTCCAATCAATCCAGCGGGCGGAAAAGTCGAGGTCACACGGCACGGACGGGCTGTCCGGCCGACACAGCGGAAGGGAATCGGAAGATGAACGTGTACAAGCGGCTCGCGCTCGCCACGGCGACGGCGGCGCTGGGTGCGGGACTTGCCGGGACCACGCCGGCGCAGGCGGTGGAGAGGCCCGGCACAGCGGTGCAGGCCGCGTCCGGGTTCCAGAACTGGTCGTGCGGCTACAACAACGGCAAGGGACTGGAACCCCACCCCCTGTCGCATGCCACCACGGACCACAAGCTCACGGTGGGGCCCACGCTGGTCGAGCTGCGGAACGCCAAGTCGCACGGCACGTGGTTCGCCTGGGCGCGGGTGAACGCGGGTATGGACGCCGCGACCGAACCCGGTACCCAGGTCTGGTTCGACTGGTCCGACGACCACGGCCGCACTTACCACGCCTGTGGCAGCCCGTACCACAAGGTGATGCTGGACGCCGGGGTGGTGCAGCGCGAGGACGGTCCCACCTTCCAGGCGCACACCAAGGCGGTCAACTGGGTCCGGGGACGCTGGGTGAGGGTCTGCGGCGCCTACTGGCGCATGCACTCCAACGGCGTTCCGTACGTGGCGAAGAGCGACTGCTCCAAGTGGTACGCCAGCTAGCACGCCGGTGGGCGAGGCGGCGCGCTGGGCGTAGACTGGTACGAGGGCCCCTTCCTGGGCGACGGGCTGCTCGGCAGCATGATCTACCGGGAGCCGGACACCCACCAGATCCGGTTCACCGTCCAGCACG